>DASUYB010000103.1 GCA_036377595.1 Longimicrobium sp.
AAGTTACACCTGTGTAAGCACTTGCCTCGATTCAGACCCCGCCGGACGCGTTGTACACGCGTCCGACGGGGTCTTGTTGTATCTTGTTGCTGTTCAACCTCTTATGGCCAACGTGTAAAACGGTGCTGTCGAACGCCTGCACGGAGGGAACGGAGGTAACGGAGGGAGGCATCTCCGTTACCTCCGTTTCTTTCTCTTGACCATTCATCCGGACCCGCGGCGGTCCAGCGTCCTCACCCCTTGCCTCTCAGTGCATGGGGATGGAACATCACCGCGTGGAGATCCGGATCTCATTCGAAGACGTGCACGGTGGAAGACGATCGAGCGGTGAAGGTGGATGGACAGGCGCGCTCCGGGGCCGTTCCCATGGTCCTGAGCGCGTTCTGTTTCAGCCTGATGAGCCTGCTGGTGAAGCTGGTGGGCGCGCGCATCCCCAGCCAGGAGGTGGTGTTCGTCCGCGCCGTCGTGTCGCTGGCGATGGCGTACCTGCTCGTCCTCCGCGCCCGGCCGGGGAACTGGGGCAATCGCAAGGGACTGCTGGTGGTGCGCGGGCTGATGGGGTTCGCGGCGCTGTCGTGCTTCTTCTACGGCATCATCCACCTGCCGCTGGCCGACGCCACGGTCATCCAGTACATGAACCCGGTGTTCACCGCGTGGCTGGGATGGTGGCTGCTGGGCGAGGCGCTCACCGTCGGCGAGGCGGTCTTCAGCGGCGTGGGGCTCCTGGGCGTGCTGCTGATCGCCCGCCCCACCGCGCTGTTCGGCGGCGAGGGCGCGGCGCGGCTCGATCCCGTCGCGGTCTCGGTCGCGCTGGCGGGCGCGATCTTCTCCGCGGCGGCGTACGTCAGCGTGCGGCGGCTGTCGCGCACCGAGCACCCGCTGATCATCGTCTTCTACTTCACCCTGGTCACCGTCCCCGCTTCCCTCCCCGGCGCGCTGGCGGGCGCGGTGATGCCGCGGGGCGTCGAGTGGCTGCTGCTGGCGGGCGTGGGGGTGACGGCGCTGGTCGGGCAGGTGTTCCTGACCAGCGGCCTGCAGCGCGAGCCCGCGGGCCGCGCGACGGCCATCGGCTACGTGCAGATCGTGTTCGCCGCCACGTGGGGGATGCTGTTCTTCCGCGAGTGGCCCGACGCGCTGAGCCTCCTCGGCGCCGCGCTGGTGCTGGTGAGCGTGGTGACGCTCGCCCGTCGCCGCGGCAGCCCCGAGGTCCGCACCAGCCGCGCCGAGGAGCCGACGGCCGAGGCGGTCTGACCGTTCAGAAAAAGAAGAGGAATGGTCTCACGCAGAGCAGCGGAGGAAGCAGAGAACTCACCTCTGCTTCCTCTGCTCCTCCGCGTGAGACTTGTCTGTTCAGTCAGGGACCGAGCGAGGCTGAGGGTTGGAATCAGCCGCCGGCCTCCTGCAGGAAGAGCAGCGTTTGCCCGCCGGGGTAGGCCAGGCGCAGCAGCAGGTCGCGGCCGTCGCCGGCGCGCTCCACGTCGATGCGCTGCACCGCCTCCACGCTGTGCGTCAGGTGATCGGTGGGGTCGCCGTCGGTCAGCATCAGCTCCACCCGGCCATAGCGCGGCTCGAAGGCGGCGCCGCGGAAGTGCAGCTCCATCTCCGCCCACTGCGCGCCCAGCTCGGCGTCGTCCAGCTCCAGGCGCGTGGCCCGGCCGGCGTTCCGGCGGGTGAAATCCCTCAACAGCTGCGGCCACTGGCCGCGATCCACTGCGGCGGTCATCGCTCACCTCGTGCTGCGCATCCAACGCCCGCGGCGGAGAGGCCGCCACGGTCCCGGGTGATGAAGATGGCGCCGCGCCCGTCTCCGCGCGGTAAGGCAGCCGTCAACACCCGTGTCAGGCAATCCTTGACGCGCAGGCACTTCCGGCGGATTTCGCGCGCGCTTACCTTCGAACCCTAGCTTCCGACCCGATCCCGTCTCCAACCCGGTACGCTCCGGCCCGAATGAGCAGCACCCTGCCGCCCGCCGGCACCGACGAGCTTTCGCGCCTGCTGCTGGACAGCGTGCGCGACGAGGCCATCTTCGCGCTCGATCCCACTGGCCGCGTCGTGCGCTGGAGCACGGGCGCGCGCGAGGTGATCGGGTACGAGGAGCACGAGGTGCTGGGCGTGCACTTCTCGCGCTTCTACACCCCCGACGACGTACAGCTGGGGCTGGCCGAGCGCGAGCTGCGGCGCGCGCAGCAGCACGGCCGCTCGGAGACGGAGGGGTGGCGCGTGCGCAAGGACGGCTCGCGCTTCTGGGCGCAGATCGTGACCACCGCGCTGCACGACGACGCCGGGCGCCTGGTCGGCTACTCGCGGGTGGTGCGCGACATCACCGAGCGGCTGCGCTTCGAGGAAGCCATCCGGCTCTCGGAGGCGAAGTTCTCGGGGATCATCTCCATCGCCACCGACGCCATCGTCTCGGTCGACGAGGAGCTGCGCATCGTCCTCTTCAACCAGGGCGCCGAGCGGATCTTCGGGTGGACGGCCGAGGAGGCGATCGGCAAGCCGCTCTCCCATCTCCTTCCCGAGCGCTTCCGCGGCCGCCACGACGCGCACATCCACGCCTTCGCGGCCGGGCCCGTCGCCGCCAAGCGGATGGGCGAGCGGCAGGAGATCTACGGCCTGCGCAGGGACGGGACGGAGTTTCCCGCCGAGGCCAGCATCTCGCGGCTGGAGCTGCCCGGCGCGCGGCTGTTCACCGCCGTGCTGCGCGACATCACCGACCGCAAGCGGGCCGAGGAGGCGGTGGCGCGCGCGCTGGCCGCCGAGCAGGAGGCCCGCGCCGAGGCCGAGGCGGCGGGCGCGCGCACCCGCTTCCTGGCCGAGGCCGGGGCGCGGCTCTCCGAGTCGCTGGACCGCGAGACGGTGCTGCGCACGCTGGCCGGCGCGTCGGTGCCCATGCTGGGCGATTGGTGCGTGGTCTTCCTGCGCGAGGACGACGGGCAGATCCGGCGGGTGGCCGCCGCGCACCGCGACCCCGAGCGCGAGGGGCTCACCCGCGAGCTCCTCGGCCTTCCCGTGGAGCCGGCGTCGATGCACCCGGTGGCGCGGGCGATGGAGACGCGCGAGCCGGTGCTGACCGAGTCGCTCCCCGACGGCTGGATCGACGGGATCGCGGCGGGCGGCGAGCACGCGCGCATCCTCCACGAGCTGGGGATGCACGCGGTGCTCGCCGTTCCCCTGGTGGTGCGCGGCGAGGTGCTGGGTGGGCTGGGACTGGTGATGTCGTCGGCCGAGCGGGGCTACACGCCGGCGCTGGTGACGGTGGCGGGCGAGCTGGCGTCGCGCGCGGCGCTGGCGGTGGAGAACACGCGGCTGTACGGCGCGGCGCAGTCCGCCATCCGCGCGCGCGAGGACGTGCTGCACGTGGTCAGCCACGACCTGGGCAACTCGCTCTCGGCCATCATCGTCACCACCACCGTGCTCCTCCGCACCCTTCCCGAGGAGGAGGCGAACGACGACCTGCGCAGGCGCATCGCCAGCATCCGCGACCTCGCGCGGCGGATGCAGCGGCTGCGGCAGGACCTGCTCGACGTGGCCAGCATCGAGACCGGGCGCCTGGCCATCGAGTGGGACGCATGGGACCCGGGCGGGCTGGCCGGCGAGGCGCTGGAGTCGTTCGCCGGGCTGGCGGCCGAGAAGGGGCTGCGGCTGGAGGGCGACGTCGCCCCCGATCTCCCGCAGCTGGAAGGCGATCGCGAGCGGATCATGCAGGTGCTGGCCAATCTCCTGGGGAACGCGGTGAAGTTCACCCCCGAGGGCGGCCGCGTGGGGCTGCGCGTGTCGGGCGGCGACGGGGAGGTGCGCTTCGAGGTCGGCGACACCGGGCCGGGGATCCCCCCCGAGCACCTGGTGCACGTGTTCGACCGCTTCTGGAAGGTGCGCAGTGCCAACCGCCAGGGCGCGGGGCTGGGTCTCGCCATCGCCAAGGGGATCGTCGAGGCGCACGACGGGCGCATCTGGGTGGAGAGCGTCGAGGGCGAGGGGAGCACCTTCGTCTTCACCCTCCCCCTCCGCGAAGGCCTGACGGAGATCGAGGAAGACGAGGATCTCTAGAAAAGAAGGTTCACGCAGAGGTCGCAGAGCCGCAGAGGACTTCGATCCGTTCCTCTGCGGCTCTGCGACCTCGGCGTGAGACAAGTCGTTCGGGGTGAGAAAGGTACGCTTCCTGCGCCGCGCATCCGCACGATGAGCACGCAATCCGACCGTCTCGAGCGCCGATCCGCGCCGCGCGACCATCAGCCCGCGCGCAACGCCATGTTCCGCCTGTTCCGCTGGGTGGGCGGGCACGTGCGCGGCTTCCACGCGGCCGTCGGCGCGCTGCTGATCGGCGGCGTGGCGGTGATCGTGGTCTGCGTCGCGCTCTTCTCCGCGCTGGCCGACGAGGTGATGGAGGGCGACACGCTCGCCTTCGACCGCTCGGTGCTGCTGTGGATGAACGGCCACGCCTCGCCGCAGCTGACCAGCCTGGCGCTGGACGTGACGGCGCTGGGCGCGGGGACGGTGGTGTGGCTGGTGATGATCGTCGCCAGCGTCTTCCTCTGGGTCAGCCGCCACCGCTGGTCGGCCGCGTTGCTCTGGGTCTCCATCGCCGGCTCGGGGCTCATCAACGCCGTGGTGAAGCTGTTCTTCGACCGCCCGCGGCCGCAGCTCTTCCCCTGGCGCGTGCCGTACGCGGGGTTCTCGTCGTTCCCCTCGGGGCACTCGATGACGTCGATGGTGTGCTACGCCACGCTGGCGTTCCTCATCGCCCGGCTGGTGCCCTCGAAGTTCCTGCGCCGCTTCACCTTCGGCGTGGCGGCGCTGATCATCCTGCTGATCGGGCTGTCGCGGATGTACCTGGGGGTGCACTACCCCACGGACGTGGCGGCCGGGTTCATCATGGGGCTGGCGTGGGCGTCGTTCTGCGCGCTGGGGATCGAGGCGCTGCGCTACTTCCGCCACCGCGAGCCGCAGGTGGCCGCGCAGGAGCAGGACCTCGACGCCACCGCCGAAGCCGGCCCCGCGGGTGACGCATCGACGCAGGCCGCCTGAGCGGCCCCGAACGCGGCACGACCGGCTCCGGGCGCACCTTCGCGTCCGGAGCCGGGTCGTTTGCGGCATCTACCCTGATGACCGTGGAAGCGCGTTCCACGGGGGATGTCCGACTGCTCCAGGCCTGGAGAGTGGGTGGGGCGATCAGTGCACTTCCATGAAGACGACGTCGTGTTCCGCGCGCGCTCAAAGAGCAAAGCAGGAGGCGCGCCACGATTCCTCCCGAACTGTAAATCTGTTTTCCACCGATGTTTGTGAGATTCTACACGCCGTTCGCCGCTGCGGCAGGGTAGTGCGGCGGCACCAGATCGGTGCACCATTCCGGTTCGAGGCGATCGCGCGGAAGCGGCCATCGCCCCGGGTTGGGGAGGAAGGTTGTCATTCCGAAGGCGCCGCGCCGCCCTCTCCTCCACGCAAAACCGTGGCGCCTGAGGAATCTGTGGCCGGCTCCCGAGCCACAAGCCGCCTGTCGCTCGGACGCAGGCCACAGATTCCTCGGGCGCCGCCCGGTATCAGCGCGATTGAAGATCAGGAGCAGCGGCGCCGCTGAATAGAAAGTAGATCGCCTAAGTCATTGTGGTGCAGGCGATTATGGCTTTCATTCTCCGTGGTCGCGCGCAGCGCGGTGTACGACTCGGAATGACATCCGATCGGAATGCAGGGCACAGAGGAAAGCAGAGGCACGGAGAACAAAATCGCAGTCCTCTGTGCCTCTGCTGTTCTCTGTGTCCTCTGTGCGATCCGTTTTCCTGATTCAGGTGGCGGCCACGGCGACGCCTTCCTCCTTCTGCGGCGCGGGGGGCTCTTCCTCGCGGTGCGGGCCGATGCCGAAGCTCAGGAAGAGCGTGCCCACCACCAGCGCGGCGCTGGTCCAGAACGGGAACCCCGTCCCCATGTGCTGGAAGGTCCATCCCGCCAGCAGCGGGAAGAGGACGCGCGCCGCGCCGCCGTAGCTCTGCTGCACGCCCATCATCACCCCCCGCTCGCGCGGGTCGATCACCTGCGACAGTAGCCCGGTGACGCACGGGAAGGTGAACGCCGTCCCCAGCGGCATCAGGGCTGCCACCAGTGCCAGCACCACGATCCGCGGCTCGACCGACGCGCCGAAGGGGAGGGCGATGGACCAGCCGGTGCGGATGGCGGCCGTCAGCGGGATCAGCCCCAGCCCCAGCGCCAGCAGCGCCTGCCCGATGCGCGCCAGCCGCGGCTCGCCGAAGCGGTCCACCGCCGGGCCCAGGAAGAAGGCGCGCACCAGCACCGAGATGGCCCCGTTCCAGGCGAAGAACCAGCCGATGGAGCGCTCGGTGATGCCGAAGCGGGCGGCCAGGAACAGCGCCAGCACCGCCGTGAACCCGCTGAACGCGCCCATGGCGATGGCGTAGATCCAGATCAGCCGCGGCGCCGGGTCGCCCGGGTGCGTAGCCACGTGCAGCGCGGCCTCGGCGGGGCGGATCACCGTCTTCTTGGCCTGCGGCGGCTCGGGGACGTGCGACTCGCGCACGTACGCCCACACGAAGCCGATGTTGGCCGCGCACAGAGCCGCCGCCAGCACCCCCGGCGCGCGCGGCCCCCAGAACGCCAGGCTCAGCGACCCCAGCGCCGGCCCGATGCTCACCCCCAGGTTCGTCGCCGCCGAGAGCCAGCCGAGCGCGCGGGCGCGGTCGCGCGGCTCGGTGCTGTCGGCCACGTACGCCTGGATCACGCCCACCGTCCCCCCGCCCGCGCCCTGCACGATGCGGGAGAGGAAGAGGAGCCAGAGGTAGAAGCCGGCCGAGCGGTGGTCGCCCGTCGGCAGGCTGGCCCAGGCGAAGATGAGATACGCGGCGACGGACGCGGTGAGCGCGGTGAGCAGCACCGGGCGGCGGCCGTAGCGGTCGGAGAAGCGCCCCCAGAGCGGCGCGCTGAGCAGCTGGGCGAGAGAGAACGACGACACCAGCGCGCCCACCGCGAAGCCGCCGGCGCCCAGCCGCGTGGCCACGAACGGGAGCTGGGGGACCACCATCAGGAGGCCCATCATGTCCACGAACGCCGCGAACATCAGCGCGGTCAGGTTCCCCGCGCGGTGCCGGGTCACGGGGCGTCCGGGGTTGCGATGGTGATCATCCGTTGTGAGGCGAAGGTTGGACGCGGAACGTACCCGCGCCCGCGGGGGGAGTCAACCGAGCACACTCCTCGCGCCGGCAGCTTTCGATGGCTTCCCGCCTTCGCCGGGTTGTCATCCTGAGGGCGCGGGCGCCGCAACCCGCGTGAGCACCGACGCTTGCCGCGCCCGAAGGATCTTGCCGGTTCCGCCGGGAATGCCGGTCCTGAAGGGCAGGCATCTTCGCGGGGACGAGTAGATCCTTCGCCGCCGCCCGGCATCGGCCGTGACGATGTGCCGGTGCGGCGGCGGCCTCAGGATGACACCACGCGCGCGCGCCGGTCCTCCGTCATCGCGACGGCGCCGTGGGGATGCGGAGGACCGGGTATGCGTTGTCCTTGAGCCACGCGTCCAGCAACCCCCACGCGGCGAACCCGTCGTCCGAGCGCGGCTCCAGCAGCGTGAACGCCAGGCGCCCCAGCGGCTGGGCCGCGGACACGCGCAGCCAGTTCCCCGCCAGCGTCCTTTGCGCCGGCCGCCACGCGCCGAACAGGCGGCGCTCGCGGTGCCCCTCGCTCTCGTTCCGCGCCGTGGTGGCCGAGTCCACGCGGAACTCCTCGGCGCCGGAGATCGCGCCGCCGGCGACGCGCTCGACGCGGATTCCGTGCGCCCTCAGCCGGTCGGCGATGTCGCCCAGCGAGTCGGGGAGGAGCCAGGCGGCGGGGGCGCGCTCCGTCCCGGCGGCGTAGTAGGCGATGAACTCGGGCATCCGCTCCGGGCGGACGACGTCGCGCCGGCGCCACATCACCTCGCCGCTGTACGGGTTGCGCTCCTCGGTGACCTCGCCCATCAGGATCTCCGCCGGCCCCGTGCGCCGCAGCCGCGCCGTCACCGCCATCTCCATCCCCACCACGCCGCGCCGGTCCGCCTCGGCCGTGATGCGGCGGATGCGCGTGGCGTTGGCCGCGGCCCAGTCCACGATCTCCTCCACGAAGCGCCGCTGCACCTCGATGCGCTCGCCGAAGGTGAGATACGAGTAGGTTTCGCTGAGGATGCCGAAGCGGTTGCGCAGCCCCCAGTAGTGGTTGCTGAAGCGCGGCCGCCAGTCGTACGTGTACCATCCGCGCTCCGCGCCGGGTCCGGCCGCCCACGGGCTCTCCGGCGCGGGGACGTTGCCGTAGTCGTGGAACTCGTAGCCGTATTTCCGCTTCGCGCTGCGGGTGATGGCGGGGAGCCACTCGTCGCGCAGCAGGGCGGAGATGGCGGCGTCGGTGTTGGGGTGCAGCGGTGGCGCGTAGGTGAGGTGGTACGCGTGGAAGGTGCCGTCGGTCGTGTGGAGATCGACCAGCACGTGGGGATCGTACGCGTTCATCAGCGCGGCCTGCGCGCGCGCCTCGGGGGTGTCGAGCTTGGTGAAGTCGCGGTTGATGTTGAGCCCCTGCGCGTTCGGACGCGTCCCCATCCCCGCCACGGGGCCGTGCTGCTGCGGCCGGTGGTTCAGCGCGATCCGCTCGTTTCCGTCGGCGTTGAAGATCGGCGCGACGAGCAGGACGAGGGAATCCGCCCACGCCGCGTGCCCGCCGCGGGCGACGTCGCGCAGGATCTGCAGCAGCCCCTCCTTCCCCTCCACCTCGCCGGCGTGGATGTCGCCCTGCAGGTAGACGACCGTCTTGCCGCTCGCCCGCACCGCCCCGGGAGATGCGTCGCGCACGCGGCCGACGACGGCGAGCGGGAGCGCCCGCCCCTCCCACGTGTAGCCGAAGGTGGCGAGGTGGATCAGCGGCGACGCGCGACCGACGGTGTCGAGGAACGCCACCACGTCCGCGTACCGGCTGGTCTCGCGGAACTGCGACCGCTCGGCGCGCGTCAGCGGCGCCACCGCCTGCGCGGATGCGGCCTGGGAGACGAGGGAGAGGACGATGGGGAGGACGAGGAGCCGTCGGCGCATGGGTCTGCGGGTCGCGAGGGGAACGCGGGGCGAGCAGACAACGTACTCCGCGGCGGGTGGGATGCAATGAACGGATGGCGCTTGCGCGAGCGCCGCCGCCGGGCGAACGTGTGCGCGGCTCCCTCCCACCGTCTTCGTCCTCGACTCATACGGACGCTCGGATTTTCGTGGGGATGATGATCAGACGCGGCCTCTCGTACGCCCTCCTCGCCCTCGCCCTGGCCGGGTGCACGCCGCCGCCGGTGGTGATCCCGCCGCCGCCCCCGCCGCCCCCGCCCGAGCGGACCGCGGAGGAGATCGCGGCGGAGCGGGCCGCGCGCGCCCGCCAGCTGTGGGAGGAGGGGATCACCTTCGGACGGCAGGGGCGATGGTTCCAGGCGGAGCGCTCGTACCGCGAGGGCGCCACGCTGCAGCCGGATTCGTCCAAGTTCCCCATGGCGCAGTCCACCGCGCTGCTGCAGATGGGCCGCGACGCCGAGGCCGCCGACGCGCTGCTGGCCGCCATCCGCCTGGAGGAGGGGGGGCAGCCGGTGAACCACGGCGTGCTGGCGGTGGACTACGAGCGGCTGATCCAGATCCTGGAGCGCGTCGGCCGCCTGGACGAGGCCCGCACCGCCCGCGAGCGCCAGCGCTTCCACCGCATGATGCGCGACGCCCAGCCGC
This sequence comes from Longimicrobium sp., assembly GCA_036377595.1. Taxonomy (NCBI): domain Bacteria; kingdom Pseudomonadati; phylum Gemmatimonadota; class Longimicrobiia; order Longimicrobiales; family Longimicrobiaceae; genus Longimicrobium; species Longimicrobium sp. The sequence continues at coordinate 9,717 of DASUYB010000103.1, forward strand.
AGCGCTGAACCAGGGCCTCACGCGGAGACGCGGAGAACTCAGTGCTGCGATTGGTTCTCCGCGCCTCCGCGTCTCCGCGTGAGACTCCGGATCGGTCGCGGCCGATCAGTAGGCCGCGGTCATGCGCCGGCCGACGTTCTTCCCCTGCTCCAGCTCGTCCACCAGCGCGATCGCGAAGTCCTCGGCGGAGATGCGGCTGTGCCCCTCGGCGTCGGTGAGCAGCTGGTCGCCGCCGGTGCGGTAGCGGCCGGTGCGCTCGCCGGGCTCGATCAGCGCGGCGGGGCTCAGGTACGTCCAGTCCAGCCCGTCGGCCTCGCTGCGGAACACGCCCAGCGCGTCGCGGGTGGCCAGCGCCGCCGGCTTCCACGCGGCGGGGAACCCGGGTGTGTCCACCAGCTGCACTCCCGGCGCCACCTCCAGGCTCCCCGCGCCGCCCACCACCAGCAGCCGCTTCACCCCCGCCTGCCGCAGCCCCGCGATCAGCGCGCGCGCCGATCCCACGTAGACGTCCGTCCCCGTCGTCGCCGACGGGCCCACCGAGCTGATCACCGCGTCGTGCCCGCGCACCGCCCCGGCCACGCTCGCCGCGTCCGTCGCGTCGCCCCGCACCGCGGCAACGCCCTCGGGCGCGCTCAGCCGCGAGGGATCGCGCGCCACCGCCGTCACCTGGTGCCCGCGCGACAGCACCTCGCGCACGACGCGCTGCCCGATCATCCCGCCCGCCCCGAAGATCGCGATCTTCATCGTCCCATCTCCCTTCCGCTCGAGGTTCAAGTCTGTATCCAAATCAGTTACACACTTGGGTACGAAAAAATCAGGCGGACGACGGCGATCCAGCCGGCCGGCGGTCGCGCTGCCGCACGTCGGCCAGCATGTCGGCCACGGTGCGGCGCGCGAGCTCGGCCTCGAGCGCGCGGGTGGCGGCGTCCATGGTGCCGCGCAGCGACGCCTGGATGTTGCGCCCCACCGGGCACGCCGGGTTCGGATCCTCGCGGTGCAGCGCGAACAGCTCGCCCTCGTCCACCGCGCGGTACACGTCCAGCAGCGTGATCTCCGACGCCGGCCGGGCCAGCAGCGCGCCGCCGCCGGTGCCGAGCTGCGCGCGCGTAAGTCCCGCCCGCGTCAGCATCTGCAGCAGGCGCCGCACGACCGCCGGGTTGGTGTTCACGCTTCCCGCGATGTACTCCGACGTCACCGGCTCGCCCCCGCCGTTCTCGATCAGCGTGAGGATGTGCACGGCCACGGCGAAGCGGCTGCTCATCGTCATCGTCCGCTCCCAAGTGTGTAACTACGATAGATACACACTACCGTGCGCGCAAGCCCCTCGTGATTGTCATTCCGGTTGTCGCAATTCATTGTGCATTCCAATCGGATGTCATTCCGAGCGGCGCCGCTGCTCCGAATCTTCAATCGCGTCGATGCCAGGCGGCGCCCGAGGAATCTGTGGCAGGCGTCCGAGCGACAGGCGGCCTGTGGCTCGGGAGCCGGCCACAGATTCCTCAGGCGCCATGGCTTCGGCCTGGAGGACAGGGTGGCGCGGCGCCTTCGGAATGACATTCCTGGTCCAGCATTGGCGCCGTAACGAGTTCAGCGCAGCGGCGCCGCCGGAATGACATCTCTTGATCACGGTCGATGAGCCCGATTCCCATGCCTGCGATCAGACGCCTTCGTGCCGACGAGTGGCGCGCGTACCGCGACCTGCGGCTGCGCGCGCTGGGCGACTCGCCGGACGCGTTCGCCAGCGTGCTGGAGACGCAGCGGGTGAGGCCCGACTCCGACTGGCAGGATCGCCTCGCCGCCGGCGCCGCGTCGCCGGCGCAGCTGCCGCTGGTAGCGGAGGAGGGGGATGCGCTCGTCGGGCTGGTGTGGGGCGTGATCGATCCTCCGAACACCGGGACCGCGCACGTCATCCAGATGTGGGTGGCGCCGGAGGCCCGGGGCCGCGGCGTCGGCGCCATGCTGCTCGACGCGGTGGTCGCTTGGGCGCGGGACGCAGGCGCGCGCGGCGTGATGCTGGACGTGACCTGTGGAGATTCGCCCGCGCGCCGCCTGTACGAGCGCGCCGGCTTCGTCCCCGCGGGCGACCCGGAGCCGCTCCGGGCCGGCTCCGATCTGCTCGCCCAGCCGATGCGGCTGGAGCTGTGACAGTCCATGCACTCCCGCGCCGGAAGGTCACGAACGAGGAGGCGACGGACTCGGTGCTCGATTGCTTCCCCGATCGATAGTTAAGCCGACACTTAAGTATCACTTCTCTGCGGAGATAACACCGATCTCCGTCCTGCGTCTACGCCACGCCCGCGTCGCCGATCGACCGCGGCAGGTCGAGCTCGTCCAGCTCGCCGGTGCAGTCGATCGTGAGTCCACGTGGCGTAGTCAGCGTTCGTCGGCGACCTCTACTCCCGCGCGGCAAGACGCTCTGTAAACTGCGTCATCGGGGGTCCGTCGCGGGCGAGCCATCGGCGCGTGACCCTGGCCGAGTGAGCAGCCGGCCCGACGGAGCCGAGGATGCAACGACGCACGGGGTTCCCCGCGGGGCCAGGACGTTGGAGTAGAGGGTGGGCCGGGCAGGCGATCGACATGCCGAAATTTCGGCCCGGATCGCGTCCACGCCGGGCCGGCGGATACGCACGTGCGCCCGATTCGCACGATTGCCCCCCGATGACGCAGTTACCGATCTCGCTCCCGCGCCCCAGCGTGGGTTGCGGCAACGGGCGGGGGTGCGACACGAGGTTCCATCCCACGTCGGCAGTCGATAGTTAAGCACTTACTTAAGTATTGCCTGCGTATCTGCGGGGATGACGCCGATCCTCCGTCCGCCTCTACGCGACGCCCACCGCTGCGTCGCCGATCAGGCGCGGGAGGTCGTAGTCGGCCAGCTCGCCGATGCGCTCGATGGTGACGTCCGCGGGGGCGTAGCGGGCACAGAGCTCGGGGTCGAGCGCGTAGTGGCCCTGGCGCGGGAAGACGGTGGTCAGGCGGCCTCCCCACGCCGACCGCATCGCGTCGAGGATGCGCAGCTTGTCGTCGACCATCACGTAGTGGCGCGCGGGAAAGCGGGCTTCCACGTCGTCCATCATCTCCTCCTTGTGGATGTAGATGAGGACGTTTCCCTCCACCGCGTCCCACAGCCCGCTGCGCTCCACCTTGCGCGGCTGGAACACCACGTCGCCGTCCGACAGGATCGCCACCGGGCCCCATGCCTTGCACCGGTCGATCACGTCCAGTGAGCCGGGATACAGCCGGTTGGCGAACGGATAGTTGACCAGGTACGTCGACACGGCCAGCAGGTTGGGGTCGCGCGGGTGCTCCACGCGGAAGCGCTGCAGCGCGCCCAGGTAGTCGGCGTAGCCCAGCTCGGCGCGCAGCTCCTCGAACGTCTCCCAGTACCACTGCGCGCGCTCCGCGCCGAACGCGCCGGTCAGGTGGCGCTTGAGGTCGGCGGTCACGCGGTCGTTGTCGAGCAGCGTGTTGTCCACGTCGAACAGGAACACCACGTCGTGGCGCAGGCTCATCGTCGTCTCCCCGGTGCAGGCGTCCGCCGGACGATACGACGCGCGCCCCTGCCGGGCCAGACGCGGGTGACTCTCCGCTCCGGGTCCACGATCCGCGTTCCGCGTGCGTCCGTGCCCCACTAGCTTGCAAGATCGGACGTTGCTTCGCGGGCGCCGGACCTGAATGCGGAGGGATGAGCGTATGGAGGAGGAAAAGCCGACCGACGCGACGCTCCTTACCTTCATCCAGATGGAATGGGCCGATCTCCACCACTCCCGCGTGCAGGAATGGACCGCTCTCGGGGTCGTCGCGGGGGTGCACGTGGTGCTCATCCAGGCTGTCTCGTTCCTGGTCGAGAAGCACTTCGCCGCCCCTCACGTCACCGTTCTCGCGGCCAGCGCAGTCGCAGCCTCCTTCGCGGTGTTCGGGATCCTGATCACGCTGCGGCATCGCCACCTGATGAACGTGAAGCTCCACTGGATCTCCCAGGCCGAGGAGAGGCTCGGCCTCGTCCGGAACGAGCAGAACGACGCGGGGATCATTTCCACCAACGAGTTGAATGAGCCCGGCCGCGGGAGGAAGAAGCGGCGCCCCGGCAAACCCGTCGCCTGGAAGGGCCTCGCCTGGCCCAGGCCTTTTTCGACCGGCGGCCTGCTGATCGGCTTCTACGTCCTCCTGATCGTGGTGGACCTCCTCGTGGTGGTGACGATATGGCTGGCGCGAGGGCGCCTGCCTGCCTGACGCGCACCCTCTAGCGTCGTTACGGGATTCCGCGCATCCGAAATCGTCGATGAAGCACCGGTACGTCCAGCCGCTCACCGGAGCAGGGGTGGCCGCCGGGGCCGCTGTCCTGTCGGCCTTCTTCTTCGTCGCGTTCCTTGCGCCGGGATGGCCGCGCACGGCGTGGGAATGGGCGATCTCCGCCGCGCTGGGCCTGCCGCTGCTGGTGCTGGCGGAGATGATCCTGGCGGTCTGCTTCTCGATGGGCCCGCCGCGCTTCCGCCTCGTCCGCCGCCTGACGCCGTCGGGGATGCAGGTGTTCCGCTACCGCGCCGGCTCGCGCACCGCGCAGGCGGTCGTGGTGGCCGTGCGCATCCTCGCCGCCGCGGCACTGTTCGGCGCCGCGATCTGGGCGCTCGTCGCCTTCCTGCACCTCCCCGCCGTCCGCGCGCAGTTCCGCTGACGCGACCCCGTTCCCGCCGGAGTCGTCTTCGCGCTCGTCCACATCCCACCCGGAACACGGCCATGGGCAAAGCGAAAGTGTTGTGGGAGGTCACCCCCGCTCCCCATTACCAGCCCGCCATCCTGCCGCCGGAGGTCGGCGAGAAGATCGGGTCGCAGCTCGGCCGCCCCGCGCCACGGACCGCGGACGCGGTGTGCGACCTGCGCGGCGAGCGCTGGGTGGTGCGCGCAGGGAAGAAGAGCTTCCGGGTGGTGCGCGGAGACGACGGCCCGATCGTCTTCGGCGACCGGCCACGCCACTACGCGTCGAGCCGGCTCCCCACGCTGCGGCGGCCGCAGCCTCAGCCCCCGGAGCGGGAGATCCTGCTGTCGCTGTATCCGGAGGTGTGCTCCGGCTGGCGGATGCTGACGGACGTGCGCTTCAAGCTCCTTGCGCTCGTGCCGGCCGTCTCGATCATCGCCTGGGTGCAGCTGCTCAAGGAGACCGCGCTGAACGAACCGCCGGGTACATGGGCGGGGGTGGCGCTGTCGCTGGCGGGCCTGGCCGTCACCGTCCTCCTCAGGATGTACGATCTCCGCAACGACCAGCTGTACGACGACCTGATCAGTCGCGGACGGAAGATCGAGGAGGAGCTGGGGGTGGATACCGCGCTTTTCCGCGGGCGCCCGCGAGGCGTAGGCACCCGCGTCGTCCACTCGTTCGCGCTCACCGGGATCTACGGCGTGGCGATGCTCGGCTGGGTGGGGATGGCGCTGTGGTTCACCGCCGGGCTGCTTGGCTTCCGCTGACCATCGGCTGCCCGCGCCGTTCATCATCTGTTCATCCTGCGGAGCTTGCTGCGGACGGCGCGGCGGCCAGTTTCTCAGGCGTGATCCTCCTTCCCCACTTCACCCGCTCCCTCCTTCTCCGCTCGCTGCTGGCGTGGGCGTTCATGCGCGTGCTGGCGATGTTCGTCGCGGCTGCCCTGCCCGGCGCAGCCGACGCGAATCCGCTGCGGCTGGTGCCGTGGGCGATGCTGGCGGTGGTGGCGACCACCGGATGCGTCGTCCGGCTCTCGGCGCGGCAGCGGAACGAGGAGCGCTTCCTCCTCTCGCTCGGATACGGCCGCGCGCGGCTGATCGCGACGGCGGTGTTTCTGCCGCTGCTGGTGGAGATGGCCATCGCCGTGGCGATGCGGCGGTGAGCGCCGTGCTGCGGGTGGACTCGGTGGGGGTGAGCTTCGGGCGCCGCCGCGTGCTGGCCGGCGCGTACTTCCAGGCGCGCGCGGGCGCGGTGACGGCGCTGGTCGGGCGCAACGGCGCGGGAAAGTCGACGCTGCTGAAGATCGCGGCGGGATGGCTGCGGCCGGACCACGGCCTGGTGGAGTTCCGCGGCCGCCGCTCCCCGGCCCCGCGGCCGGCCCGGCTGGCGCGCGACGGGCTCTTCATCCTTCCGGTGGACGGCTCCGTGCTCTCGCCCGCGTTCACGCTGGCGCAGCACCTCGACGCGCTGGAGAGGCGCTTCGGCGCGGGCGACCGCGCCGCCGTGCTGGAGCGATTGGGGATCGTCCACGTGGCCGGCGTGGCGAGCCGGAGGCTCTCGGGCGGCGAGCGGCGGCTGGCGGAGCTGGCGCTGGCGGTGCTGCGGCGCCCCGTCTGCCTGCTGGCGGACGAGCCCTTCCGTGGCATCGTGCCGCATCACGCCGAGCGGGTGCTGGCCACGCTGCGGGAGATGGCGCGCGGCGGGTGTGCCGTCGTGGTCACCGGCCACGAGATGGGCTGGGTGCTCGAGGCCGCCGACGAGGTCACCTGGGTGCGCGACGGAAGCACGCAGCCGCTCGGTACCCGCGACGAGGCCCTCGCCCACTGGCGCTTTCGCCGCGAATACCTGGGTGCCGCTGGACTCCGGGATCGACCGGGCCGCGCGTAGCCGCTGGCGATGGCCGGTGTCTCATCCCGAATTCCCGGATCAACTGTGCATTGGAGGAAGGGATAGGAATAGGAATGTCATTCCGAAGGCGCTGCGCCGCCCCGTCCTCCATGACAAACCCGTGGCGCCTGAGGAATCTGTGGCCGGCTCCCGAGCCACAGGCCGCCTGTCGCTCGGAGGCATGCCACAGATTCCTCGGGCGCCGCCCGGCATCAGCGCGATCGAAGATTCGGAGCAGCGGCGCCGCTCGGAATGACATCCCGATCGGAATGCACGATGAATTGCGGCAGCCGTTATGATACCAAGCGCAGGCGACGTATTGGTGAGTCCAACCGACTCGCGTGCTGGTGCCGGCTATAGATTCTTCGGCCTGCAAGCTCTTGCGCAGACGCTGATTACGGTCTGTCCGGCCTCAGCCTCAGGATGACGTCAGCCCGGGATCGGTGTCGGTGAATCAACCGGTCTACCCTCCTTCACCTCCACGCTGTGCTCGCCGAAGGGGCGGCCGAGCTGCCGCACCTCGCGCTCCAGCTCGGGAATCCGGCGCCTGATCTCGCCGCCCAGCACGCGCTCCGCGAGGGGACTTGAGAAGAATTGCCGGACGGCGGCCAGGGGACCGAGCGACTTCGGGATGAACACCTTGCGCTTCCGCCGCTCGATGGCGTGCACCAGCGTGGCGGCGCACTCCTCGACCGAGGTGGTGGAGCCGAACGGGCCGGGGAGCTTGCGGCGCAGCTTCTCGAACGCGTCCAGGTCGTGCTCCATGTCGCGCACCATGTCGGTCCAGATCCAGCACGGGTGCGCCGTTCCCACGCCCACGCCCTTGTGCGCCACCTCCAGCCGGAAGCAGGTGGCGAAGTGCTCCACGCCGATCTTCGACGCGGAGTACGCGGCCAGCCCCGGCATCGCCGCTACCGCGGCCGCGGAGGAGACGAGCAGGTAGTAGCCCTCCCGCTCCGTCACCGCCGGCAGCGTGGCGGCGACGGTGCGGACGACGCCGATCAGGTTCACCTCCAGCACGCGCACCTGCGCCTCGACCGGCGTCACCGCCACGGTGCCGTTGCTGGCGATCCCCGCGTTGGCGACCACCACGTCGATCCCGCCCATCGCCTCGAGCGTGCCCGCCACGGCGCGGTCGAGCGCGGACTGATCGGTCACGTCGCACTCGAACCAGCGGTGCGCGGCGCCGAGCTCCGCCGCGAGGGCCGCCAGCCGGTCGGGCTCCATCCCCACCAGCGACAGGCGCGCGCCGCGGACCGCCAGCCGCCGCGCCGTCTCCGCGCCGATCCCGCGCGCCGGGCCGGTGATCAGCACCACCCTGCCAGCGATGGAGTCCGCCATGGTCGGCTCCGCTTCGTAGATGGAGATCGAGGGGGTGATGAGGCACCGGCACGGTGTCATCCTGAGGGCGCGATGCGCCGGCGTCGCGTCCGCGCCGTGATCCGTCGCGCCCGAAGGATCTGCTCGTCGCCGCGGTGATGTCGATGCAATGAGCCGCCATCACCGCCGCGCCGGCAAGATCCTTCGGTCGCCGCCGGAGATGGGGTGCGGACGAAGGTACGGCGTGGCGGCTCCGTCAGGATGACATCGCCGCGCGGCGCGGCTTCACTGCTGTGGCAGCGAGCAGCGCAGGCGGGCGATGGTGCCGGGGACGTGCTTGCTCCCCGGGCCCTCGCTGGTGAGGACGACGCTGCCGTCGCTCCCCAGCGCCACCGCCTCGCCCTGCGGCTCGGCGAGGGGGTCCAGGTCGAACTGCGCGAACGGCTGTCCGCTCCCCAGCAGGTCCTGCGTGCGGTAGATGGCCAGCGCGGCGTACGTCCGCACGGCCACGAACCGCCCGTCGGGGCTCGCGCTGGCGGCGGTGACGCGGTCGCCGATCTCCTTCGGCTCGGGGGCCAGCTCGCGCACCCGCTCCAGCGCGGGCTCGGCGCCGGCCTGCAGCGGCGTGGGCCAGCGGAAGAGCTGGATGGCGTCGTTGTTCCCCTTGCTGACCAGGTACACGCGCCCGTCGGGGAGCACGGCCATGGCCTCGATGTCGGTGCGGTGCTCGGGATAGCGCGCGCGGAACTCCTGCGCGGGCGCGGTCGCCCTCGCCCCGGGTTCGGGCTCGGGGAAGACCCACATCCCCACGTGGTTGCGGTCCTTGTCGTTGTTGCCGATGTCGCCCACGTACACGCAGTTCCCCCCGCCGGCGGGGCAGGGGCCGGTGGCGATGTCCTCCCAGTCGTGGTTCTTCGCGCCGGTCACGTGCACCGTCTGCAGCAGCCGCCCCTCGGCGTCGATGGCGAAGACGTCCGCCGGGCGGCCGGAGTCGTTGTGGCTCCAGTACACGCCCGGGCGCGTGCGGCTCAGCGCGATCCCGCTCGTCTCCGTCAGCACGTCGGGGAGGTTGAACCCCTTCTCCACCACCTCGCACGCGGCCGTCGTCCCCGCCTGGTTGGCGTCCGCGCGCCGCGAATCTCCGCCGCCGTCGCCGTCCCGGGTGCATCCCGCCGCCAGCAGCGCGGCGAGGGCAAGCATGGTCCTGCTCGTCATCCCCATCTTCATCGCTTCTCGTCCATCCTTTATGGGACTCTCACAGAGGGCACGGAGTACACGGAGAAAAGATTTTTCCTCCGTGACCTCTGTGTCCTCTGTGAGAGATTCCAATCAGTTCATCCCGTGATGATCGCGCGGCGGTCCGGGTCGGCGGGCGGCAGCAGCGGGTCGCGGGGGGCGCGCTGCGGGCGCTGGTAGTAGGTGCCGTCGGTCCCCAGCTCCCACGCGCGCGGGTGCTCCAGCTGCGAACGCAGGATCTCGTCCAGCCGCGCGCGGTGATCGGGATCGCGCACGGGCGCGGCCACCTCCACGCGGCGGACGAGGTTGCGCGTGCGCCAGTCCGCCGAGCCGAGGTAGTACTCGGGATCGCCGCCGTTGGCGAAGCGGAAGATGCGCGCGTGCTCCAGGTAGCGCCCCAGCACGCTGACCACGCGGATGCTCTGCGAGAGCCCCGCCACCCCCGGCCGCAGCGCGCACAATCCGCGCACGACCAGGTCGATCCGCACCCCCGCCTGCGACGCGCGGTACAGCGCCGCGATGATCTCCCGGTCCGCCAGCCCGTTGACCTTGGCCACGACGTGCCCGCCGCGCCCCGCGCGTGCGTGCTCCGCCTCGCGGTCGATCATCTCCACGAAGCGCCGCTGCATGGTGTGCGGCGCGGCCAGGAGGAGGCGGTACTGCGGCTCGCCCCCGGCGCCGGTGAGCATGTTGAAGAGCTCCGACACCTCGCCCGTGATCCCCGGGTCCGCCGTCAGCAGCCCCAGGTCGGTGTACGCGGCGGCCGTCGTCGCATTCAGGTTCCCCGTCCCCACGTACGCGTAGCGCCGCACGCCGCCCGTCTCGCGGCGCACCACGAGCGCCACTTTCGCGTGCACCTTGAGCCCCGGCAGCCCGTAGACCACGTGGATGCCGGACGAGCGCAGGTGGCGCGCCCACTGGATGTTGCGCTCCTCGTCGAAGCGCGCGGTCAGCTCCACCAGCGCCACCACCTGCTTCCCGCGCGAGCTGGCGCGCCGCAGCGCCTCCACGATCCGCGACTTCCGGTTCGTGCGGTACAGGGCGAGCTTGATCGCCACCACGTCCGGGTCTTCCGCCGCCTCGAGGACGAAGCGCTCGACCGTCGCCTCGAACGAGTCGCGGGGGAACTCCACCAGCACCTCGCGCTCGCGCAGCACGTCGACGATGGGGACGTCGTCGTCCAGCGGCTCGCGCGGCTCCTCGGGCGGCCAGTGCGCGCCGCCGATCTCCGCCTGCGCCAGCTCGCGCAGGCCGCGCAGGTCGATCAACCCCTCCACCTCGTACACGTCCTCGTCGCCCAGCGGCCAGGCGCGGTCGGGCGCCTCGTGCCGCAGCTCGCGCAGCAGCGTCTCGCGCAGGCGGCCGGGCATCGCATCCTCCACCTCCACGCGCACGACGGGGCGGAAGCGCCGGCGCCGCACCTCTTCCTCCACCGCGGTCAGGAGATCGGCGAGCTGCGCGGGCTCCAGGTTCAGCTCGGCGCTGCGGGTGACGCGGAAAGTGGAGGCGGAATCGACCTCCATCCCCGGGTAGAGGCGGTGGAGGTTCTCGATGATGACGGTCTCCAGCGGCACGAAGCGCCCGCCCTCGGGAAGGGGGACGAAGCGCGGCAGTCCGTCCGGGAGCTCCACCACGCCCAGGCGCTCGCCGCCGGTCAGCGGCTCGCGCAGGATGGCGACCAGCGCCGGCCGCTGGTTGCGGATGTGCGGGAAGGGGTGCCCGGGCCCGGCGGCCAGCGGGGTGAGCAGCGCGTGCACCTCGGCGTCGTACCAGTCGCGCAGCCAGGCGCGCTCGTCGCGCTCCAGCCCGCTGCGGCGCACCACGTCGATCCCCCGCTCGCGGAGCTCCGGGAGCAGCGTGTCGAACAGGAGCCGGTACGCCGCGTCGGTGAGGCGCCGCGCGCGGGTGCCGACGGCGTCGAGCTGCTCGCGCGGGTGGGTGCCGTCGAGCCCGGGCTTCTCCATGCCCGTGGCCACCTGCTCCTTGTAGCCCGCCACGCGCACGCGGAAGAACTCGTCCAGGTTGCCGCCGAAAATGGAGAGGAAGCGCACCCGCTCCAGCAGCGGCACCTCGGCGTCGCCCGCCAGCTCCAGCACGCGGCGGTTAAAGGCGAGGACGGAGAGCTCGGGGTTGAGCAGCGTTCCCGGCGGCAGCGCGCCCTGGTCGAGCGAACCCGGCGGGGGGACGTACGCGGGGATGGCGCGCAGCGGCGCCGTGGCGGCCGCGCCCGTATCCCATTCCGCGCGCAGGGGATGGACGGGGAGCCCCGAGCGCGCGAGCACGTGCAGCGCCGAGAGCGTGGCCGCGTCGCGCAGCGCGGGCGACCCCGCCGCCTCGATCACCTCGTCGGCGGGAAGGTGGACGAGCCCCGCCGCGCCCGGCGCGTACGCCACCTCCTCCGCGATCCACACCTCGGTCGCGGGGTGGCGGGTGGAGCCGGGGCCGGTCCCCGCCAGACGGATGCGGCCGGTGGCGCCCAGCTCGCGGCGGAGCACGCGCCGAGCCGCCTCCAGCCCCGTCCCCGGACCGGCGGGGATCTGCAGCACGCCCTCGCGGTTCAGCATCGCCACGCGCCCGGCGTCATACGCGACCACGGCCACGCGGCGGGCGGAGCGGACGGTCTCTTCCAGCCAGTCGACCTCCGTCTCCTCCAGCGAGCGCGACCAGCGACGCAGCGGGTCGCCGGTCAGCAGCGTCAGCCCGAACGCCGTCTCCAGCGCGCGGGCGGCGGCGCGCCCGGCCTGGGTGTCTTCCGCCAGCCGCACCTCCACCTCGGCCAGCTCGGCGCTGACGTCGCGGTCGCGCACGGTACGCTCGTCGCACGCGATCTCCATCTCCACCGCCTCGCCACCCTCGCCGGCGGCGGCCTCGCGGACGCGGCGGCGCGTCTCCACCTCCAGCCACGGAGCGAGGAGGGCGGGATCGACGAGCGCGCGGAGGAGGCGGGCGGGCTCGCTGTCGCCGGCGAAGAGGGTCTGGGGATCGGAGGCGATGGTCGTGGCCGCGGCGCTCTCGGGGAGATGGTCCTCGGAGCCGCGCACCTCCACCGCCAGCGTCAGCTCGCCGCCGGGGTGATGGCGCACGCCGACGGTGGCGCCGCGGCGGCGCAACTCGCCCTCGGGGGTGTCGAAGTAGACGTCGCGGAACAGCTCGAGCGATGCGTCGCCCGCGCGGATGCCGGCGGGAAGCGCGCCCGCGGCGATGCGGTCCAGCGCCTCGCGTCCGGGCGCGGCGAAGCGGACCACCAGCCCCTCGGCGTGCGGGATCCCCGCCGGGAAGCGCGGCCGCCACGGCGGTCCGGCGAAGCGTCGCGAGGCGGGGTTCAAGTCCTGAGTCCTAAGTCCTAAGTCCTAAGTGCTGAGTGCAGACACCAAGCCCAGGCGTTTGGTTGATGCTCCCGCGTCGATACTCGGATGACGTCATCCTGAGGCCGGCCAGACCGAAGCCGCGGCCGCACCGTAGGCCGCAGGCCGAAGGATCTATAACCGCGTCCGCACGTGATCCCGTAAGTCGCACCAGCACTGCCTCCCAATTTGTTCAAAGTCCCGATCCCGGCTCCAAAGAACCTCGACAGATGCCCCCGGCAGGAATCCACTTAGGACTTAGGACTTAGGACTTAGGACTTAGGACTTAGGACTTTACCACTCAGCACCCAGCACTTCCCCTAGAACGGCATCCCCAGCGTCACGTAGAACGAGTCCCGCTCGCCCCGCGCCCAGGTCGCCGACACCGCCCGCTTCCGGTCGAGGAAGGTGAAGAACAGGCCGCCGCCGTATGCCGTGTGCCATCCCCCGGGCGATTCGCCGCGGTACCAGACGCGGCCCGCGTCGCCCAGCGCCAGCACCCCCAGGTCGCCTCGCACGATCAGCTTCGCCCGCGTCACCACCTGCCGTAGCTCCGCGCTTCCGAACGCCGACGCGTCGCCCGCGAAGCGCTGCGAGCGGAAGCCGCGCAGCGTGGCCCCGCCGCCCAGGAACGCCGAGTACTGGAAGGGGAAGCCGCCCCACACCCGCTCGCCCCCCGCGCGCAGCGCCAGCGTCGGCCCGCCGCCGCCCGCGGAGAGGTACGTCGTCCCCACCGCCCGCGCGCGGCCGAACGCCTCCGCGTCGTGGAAGGCGACGGGGAAGCCCGTCCCCCACGTCTCCAGCGTCCACCCGCTGCGCGGATAGGCGGTGGAATCCGTCCGCTCGAACACCAGCCCCGCGCGCCCGCCCACGATGGCGAAGTCCGAGGCGCCGCGCGGGCGTCCGATGGCCACGGGCGTCCCCGCGTCGATCTCGGGGTCGGTAAAGCGGCCGGTCAGCTCGCCCACCACCCACGCGCCGCGGCCGATCCCCCGCCAGAACGCGGCGTTTCCCAGCAGCTGGTGCTCGAACACGCGGAAGCGGTCGTTGTCCACCTCGCTGCCGATGTGCGTGTCGTTGCCGAAGCCGGGAAAGCGGCTGGCCTCCATCTCCGACACGCGGGCCAGCAGCAGCGTCCGGTCCATCGGCCGGCCCACATAGCGGAAGTCGCCCAGGTACTCGGCCCCGAACCGCCCGTGCTCCACCGCCCACATGAATCGCACCTGCTGCCGCATCGCGTACGGCGTGCGCCGGAAGCCGTAGCGCATCCACTGCGGGCCGATGCCGACGAACGGACCGACGCCCGCCGGCCGCCACCCGAACGAGGGCGAGAAGGCGCTCGCCGAGCCGCCCCAGTCGCGCGGGGGAAGCGTGCCGCCGCCGGGCTCCCACTTCTCCTGCTTCCACTCCTTCTCGTCCACCCGCGTGTGCGGCCGGCGGGTGTAGCGGTTCTCACCTTCGGCGTCGTAGAACGCGGTGCGGCGGCCGGTGCGGCTCTCGTCGCGCAGGTCGTCGTCGCCGCGGCCGCCGATCACCCGCACGATCAGCTGCTCGGGGCCGCTCCCGACCACCCGCGCCTGGTCGTTGCCGCCGTGGAGGAACACGCGCACCTCGCGCGATTCCACCCAGCTGAACCAGCGGCGGTAGATGGGCGTGCCGCCGCCCGCGGGGGTGATGGTGACCCACGCGTTCCCGTCGGGCAGCCGCTCGATCGCCGCGACATCGTCGTGGTCGGTGGCGTGCGCCTGGGGCTCGCGCGCGATGATGCCGTAGAAGTCCAGCGACGCGCGCCACAGGTCGTCGCGCCGGGCCTTGAGGATGCGCACCAGCTCCGCGCCGCGCAGCCGGCGGTACTCCGGGGGAAGCGCGGCCACCGCCGCCTCCAGCGCCGCGTCGGTGAGGCGGGACTGCACCTCGCGCGTCACCGCCTCCCAGCTGGCCCGGTCGACGCCGCCCAGGAGGCGATGGTCGAGCGGCGACGCGTTCAGCAGCAGCGACCGCAGCTCGATGTGCTCGCCGAAGCGCCCGGTGTTCCAGACGACCACGTGGGCGAGCTGGAGCCCCACCCCGTCGTAGTCCACGAAGGTGTAGTCGCGGTCGCGGGGGACGGCGCGCCAGAGGTGGACGCCGCCGGGCTGGTCGAAGCGCGCCCACAGGTACTGGTCGCCGTGACGGTCCCAGTCGTTGATCAGGAAGTCCACCAGCCGCACGGCCAGGTACCCCCGGTCGTCCAGCCGCTCGGTGGGCGCGCTCTCCAGGATCTCCAGGAACTCGTCGGTGTTCTCGATCCGCGCCGCGCCGGCCAGGCCGGGAAGCAGGGTGCGGCCGGCCTCCGGGCGCTCCTCCATCGTCCCCAGCATCCCCGCGAACTCCTGGCGGAACTCGCCCAGGCGCGGGTCGTCGGGCATGCGGTAGATGGCCTCGGTGAGGTACGGCACCCCGGCCGCGTCCTCGATGGCGTGCGCCGCGATCCCGCCCGCGGGGATCAGCGACGACACCTGGTCCTGGATGATCCAGGAGACGAGGGTGCCCTGCAGGTCCTTCGACAGCGAGGTGGCGGGATACTTGTCGACCGAGCGGAAGGCGTACTCGCGCCCGTCGGCGCCGCGGAAGCGCAGCGAGCGCGTCTGGTTCCCCCCGCCCTTCCGCGTCGGCGTCAGCCCCCCCGCGAAGGTGGAGAGGTCGAGCACGGGCACCGCCACCGGCTCCGTCCACAGGTCGCGGTACGACGAGCCGAGCACGAAGCGGTGCAGCGATCCCGCCTCGTAGCGCGTCCCCGCGGTGACGACGGACGTGTCGCGGCGCTGCGACGCGAGCGCCGCGGGCTGAACGAGCCACGCGGCGGCGAGGGAGAGCGAGAGACGGCGAAGGCTCACGGACGCGCTCCCGCGGGCGGCGGCGCGGGAGCCGGCGGCGGCGAGGGTGGCCGCGTGGGCCCCGACGGCTCGGCCGGGTGCGGCACCGCGGGCGGCTCCTGCGAGGTCGGCACCAGCGGCGGCGTGTCGAGCCAGGCCGAGTAGTCCTCGCGGAACGTGCCATCCGCGTTGACCACGCGGTACGCCATCCGCACGCGCCCGTCGCGCAGGAAGGCCAGCGTCACCCACCCGCTGGCACGGCTGGCGTACAGCGTTCCAGCGATCACCCGCGTGGGCGTGGAGTGGTTGTAGATCCCCGCTCCGCTCACGATCAGGTAGCTCGCCGGCGCGCCCCGCGGCTTCAGCAGCTGCAGGTTGTGCTCGTGCCCCGCCGCGTGCACCAGCGGCGGGTGCGCGCGGTAGGCGCGGGTGAGGGCGGCGATCATGGTGCGGTACTCGCGCCCGCTCACGTCCTGCCGCGCGAAGATCCCCGCCTGCCGCGCCCACGGGTGGAAGGGGAAGAGGTACGTGGGCCAGTCGAAGTAGCCGCCGTGCTGCCCGCCGGAGACGAGCGGGTGGTGGCTGACCACCACGGTGCGCCGCGTCCCCGCGTTCGCCAGGTCCGAGGCCAGCGAGTCGACCACCTCCTGCTCGGTGCGCGCGCGGCACTTGCTGTCGGCGCCGTAGGGGCGCGGGAAGCCTTCCTGCAGCCACCACTGCGTGTCGAGCACGATCAGCCGCAGGTAGTTGCCGAAGTCGAGCGAGACGGGGCCCGGGCAGCCGTTCTCGGGAAGGAAGCGCACCAGACCGCGGCCGCGCGAGTTCACGTAGTGCTCCTCGGCGTTCACCGCCTCGAGTCCGCCCGCCGTTCCGGTGGCCCAGTCGTGGTTGCCGGGGATCATGATCCCCTTCACCCCCTGGTCCACCAGCGGCTTGAGCTGGTCGTTGATGATGCGCTCGTTCTCGCGGCGCTCGGCGGCGGTGCTGTCCACCACCATCCCGCGCGGATAGACGTTGTCGCCCAGGAAGACGACGAACGAGCGCTTCGGGTCGTACGACAGCTCGGTGCGCAGCGCCTTCATCACCGGCTCGCCGCCGGGCGCGGGAAGGCCGGCGTCGCCGATCAGGATCAGGCGCATCTCCACCGTGTCCGTCTCCACCACGCCGGGGATGATGCTGCCGACCCCCTTCAGGTACCGGAAGCACCCGGCCATCCCCAGCATCGCCACGCACGCCAGCGCCGCGGCGATCGCCCGCCTCGATCTCCTCATCCCCATGCCGTTAAGCATCGCCCTGTCGTTCATCGTTCGTGATGCGCTGCTCACCCTGTCATCCCGAGGGAGGCGCCGCACCGCCGCCGCGTCCGCGCCGAGGTCCGGCGCCGGCCGAAGGATCTGCTCGCCCCCGCGAAGATGCCTGCGCGTCGTGCCGGATCACCGGCCGCGGCCGGCAAGATCCTTCGGGCGCGGCCGGCTTCGGTTCAGACGACGATCGCGTGCATCGCGCCCTCGGGATGACACCGGGAAGTGTCTCCGATCATCCCCCACTCCCCATCACCCCTCGCCCTTGCCCTTCTTGCGCTTGCGGCGGCGGGTGCGCATGGGCATGTACTCGGCGGCGTCGACCTGCACGCTCCAGCGCTCGTCCAGCGCGCCCACCAGGTCGGCGGGCGTCACCGACTTCTTCAGTCGCACGAGGTATTCCAGCGTGTGCATCCGCCCGCCGCGGGGAACCACGTCCACCAGACGCCAGTCGCGGGCCATGTCGGCCAGCGCCTCCTGCACCGTCATCCGCGCCAGGTCGGGCTCGGAGCTGTGCACCAGCAGCACGCCGTCGGTGCGCATGTCGCCCTCGTACTGCAGCATGCGCCGGCGCACGGCCCGCTGCTGCGGCGGCTGCTCGGCCACCAGCAGCCCCGGATCGCCCACCGACAGCACGCCCGTGCGCCCGAAGCTGCCGCTGTAGATGGAGCCCACGTTGAACTTCCAGACCGTCAGCACCACGAAGTTGAACGCGAGCGACACGGCCAGCGCCACGTCGAGCGCCTGCACGCCGGCCGACAGGCCGATGGCGATCACCAGGAAGATGTAGACGGCGTCGCGCGGGTCCTTGAGCGTGTTGCGGAAGCGCACCGCCGCCACGATCCCCGCCAGCGAGAAGGCCAGCGCCAGCGAGTTCTTCACCACCAGCGCCGTTCCCGCCACCACGATGGGAAGGATGATGACCGAGGCGACGAGCGCCGGGTCGTAGCGGAAGCGCTTGGTGAGCATGTAGACCCACGCCACCGGCAGCACCAGCATCAGCGCGCCGGCGATCACCAGCAGCGTGGTCAGCACGCGGTGCAGCGCCTCGTCGAGCGACAGCTTGCGCCCGATGTCGGCGGTGATGGGGCCGGCGGTCATCAGCCCGCCCTCGCGCGGCGGCAGCAGCGTGGCGGTGACGAAGGCGTCGCGCACGGTGGGCACGAAGTACACGAGCGCCGTCATCAGCGCGATCAGCAGCAGGTAGTAGATGCCCAGCCGGAGGTAGGGGTGGCTGCGCGCCTCCACGATGCGCTCGAACAGCGTGCGGCGCGGGCCGCGGCTGCGGGGCGTGCGGATGGCGCCGCCCGGCGGGGGCGCGTACGGCCCGTCGGCCGGGGCCGCCAGCAGCGTTTCGGACTCGCCCGGCGGCACCACCGGCTCCGCCGCGTCGTGGTTGTCCCTTGCCATCCCGTACCGGATATCCGTCGAAACGTGGCTCGTGCATGGGCTTGCGCCGCGCTGACACAAGCACGAAGCGCGCCGCGCCGGGAGGCCCTCACCCGAAAAAAGGAAGGGCCGAGACAAAACAGCCGTCTCGGCCCTTCCTTTTTTCGACCTCTCCCAAACCGATGGGAGAGGTAACTGCAAAAGAAATCTAGACTTGCGTTAGTTCTCCCCTCCCCTGTCCCTCCCCCCTCGTGGGGCCTCGTGGGGGAGGGGCCGGGGGTGGGGGGGGAGATCGGCGGCGCTACGCCAACGCCTGCACTCCGCGTCCCAGGCTCTACGCCCCCGGGCACCTCGGCACTCCCGATTGCTGCTGGACGAAGATGAAGGTGCGCTTGACCGTCATCGAGCCGAACACGCCCACGCCGTCGCCGACCACCGTGGAGATGCGGATCTGGCCCGACGGGTTGAAGTTGCCGCCGCGCACGCTGTTGACCCAGTTGAGGTCCACGGCGGCGAGGATGAAGTCCGCCGCCACGCCTTCGGGAAAGCCGTGGGAGATGGCGGCGAGCAGCTCGGTGTCCAGCTCCAGCCGCTCGAACAGGCCGAACTCCGTGGGAAGCACCAGGGTGGTGTCGGTCTCGGAGACGGAAAGGCCGCGCAGCTCCAGCGGCTCGGGCACGTCGAAGCCGCTGTCGCGAAACGCGTTGCGCAGCCCCAGCACGCGCAGGTCGCCCACGTAGCTGGCCGCCCCCGGCGAGCGCGTCCACACCACGTCGAGCGTGCTTTCCGGCGCCAGCGAGCAGGTGCGGAACCGCCCGACCGAGCTCGACATGGGGATCGACGGCACGAAGTCGCCCGGGACGTGCGTCCGCCCGCGGATCACCTCGCCCCGCGGCGTCTCCACGCGCAGGTCGTAGGTGGCGCCGGGGCGGACCCAGCTCGTGTCCGTCCCGCCGCTCGTGTAGCAGCTCCCGTCGACCCGCAGCGAGTCGGAGCGCGCGTACGCCGGGTCCACGCGGAAGCAGTCGCTCGTCCGCTCCACCAGCCGGTGCTCGGCGCCGTCGGGCCCCGTCACCACCACCGTGGCGCCGGGGACGGGGCCGGCGAAGCGTCCCTGGATGGCGCGGTGCAGCAATACCTGCTGCCACGGGAAGTCGGTGCGCAGCACGGCCTCCACCACCACCACGTCGTCGCCGGGCTCGGTGGTCACCTCCGCCAGGTCGCACGAGGCCGCGACCATCGCGAGCGTGGCCGCCGCGGCCGCGCGCTTCATCTCCCGCAGGAACATCGGCATCGCTCCGGGTGCACGCCGTGCTGCCGCAAACGTCATCGACATACTAGATTAGGCCATCGCGGCGACGCCGTATGTCGTCCGCCGCCCTCCCGGTCCCCCCTCCACCGGCCCCCCGCGCATGAACATCACCTCCCCCACCGGCGTTGCGGAAGACGTGCCGCCGCCCGCGACCATCGAGATCCCCAGCCCCATCGTGGGCTCCCTGGACCGCTCGGCCTCGGTGGAAGAGGACGAGTTCATGAGCGACTACCTGTGGGCGGTCAACGGCTACATCAACGACCACGTGCGCTTCTCCGACACCAAGGCCGGCTCGGTGATCGTGCTCTCCGGCGCGCTGCTCAGCCTCCTCTACGGCGGCGGGGTGCAGCGCATGTTCGCCGCGCGGACGTTCGGCGAGTGGACGATCAGCTCGGTGGCGGCGCTGCTGGCGTTCCTCTGCCTGGGCGGGAGCGTGCTGACCGCCGCATGGTCCATGCGCCCGCGGCTGGTGCGCATCCACTCCACGGGCTTCATCTTCTGGGAGGGCGTGCTGGCCCACGGCTCGGCCGACGCGTTCGTGCGCTCGGTGGCCGGCCAGTCGCGCCAG
This sequence comes from Longimicrobium sp., assembly GCA_036377595.1. Classification (NCBI taxonomy): domain Bacteria; kingdom Pseudomonadati; phylum Gemmatimonadota; class Longimicrobiia; order Longimicrobiales; family Longimicrobiaceae; genus Longimicrobium; species Longimicrobium sp. Next base: position 29,625 of record DASUYB010000103.1, read on the forward strand.
CAGCTGATCGACCACCTGGCCATGCAGATCTACCACGTGAGCCTGGTGTGCAGCCGCAAGTTCCTGTGGGTGGCGCGCTCGATCCTGCTCTGCCTGGCCGGCGCGCTCCTGGCCGCCGCCGTGCTCGTGGCGCGCTGACGCTCACTCCAGAACGATCGACCTCGTGCAGATGGACACGCGATGCGGCTGCGGCATCTGTCCCACCGACACCTACGCGGCGTGATCGAACGCTGAAAACAGCAGGTCTCACGCAGAGCAGCAGAGGCAGCAGAGGAACCGATCCCTTCTCTGCTGCCTCTGCTGCTCTGCGTGAGGCCAATCTTTTTCCTACTCCTCGTCCTCGCCCGTCATCATGCGGCGATAGCTGTCGTAGCGGCCGGGGTCGAGCGCGCCCGACCCGGCGGCGTCGCGGACGGCGCAGCCGGGCTCGTGCACGTGCGTGCAGGTGGGGTAGCGGCAGTTCCCCAGCAGCGGCTCGAACTCGGGGAAGTAGAACTGCAGGTTGTCGCGGTCGATCTCCCACAGCCCCAACTCGCGCAGCCCCGGCGTGTCGGCCACGTAGCCGCCGCACTCCAGCGGGATCAGCTGCGCGGTGACCGTGGTGTGCCGCCCCTTGTTCACCGCCTCGCTGATCTCCGCCACGCGCAGGCCCAGCCCGGGCTGGACGGCGTTGAGGAGACTGCTCTTCCCCACCCCCGACGGCCCGGCGAGCGCGGAGATGCACCCGCAGATGGCCTCGCGCACCGCGTCCGTCCCCACGCCGCGCTTGGCGGCGGTGAACAGGACGTCGTAGCCGGCGGTCACGTAGGGCGCGAAGAGGCGCCGCGCCTCGTCCTCGCCCGACAGGTCGGTCTTGTTGACGACGACCACGGGGCGGATCTCGGCGTCGGCGGCGATCACCAGGAAGCGGTCGAGCATGCGCAGGTGCGGCGCGGGGTTGGCCGCGGCGAACACGATCAGCACCTGGTCGAGGTTGGCGGCGATCACCTTCGGCCGCGGCGCCTTCCCCGGCGCGCGGCGGGCGAGGACGGTGGAGCGGTCGTGCACGCGCTTGATGGCCCACACTGCCTCGTTCCCCGCCTGCTCGCGGTCGAGGTCCACGTGGTCGCCGACGACGACCTTGTCGCCCGAGCGGTCGTCGCGCTTGAGCGTTCCGCGCAGCACCGCCTCGCGCACCCCCTCGCGCGTTTCCACCTCGTACACGCCGCCCTGCGCGCGCAGCACCGTGCCGGTCAGCATGGCACGTGCGAGAGTGCGAGAGTGCGAGAGTGCGAGAGTGCGAGGGTGCGTTGCGGTCCAGCGCACCTTCGCACTTTCGCACTCTCGCACTTCTGTTCCGGGGAACGCGAAGGGCACCCCACCCGGCGGCGGAGTGCCCCTCGATCCATCCCGGCGCGAGCGCTCATGCGGCGGCGAAGGAGGCCAGCGCCTCGCCCATCTCGCCCTCGCGCAGGCGCTTGAGCGCGCGGTCGCGCAGCTGGCGGATGCGCTCGCGGGTCACGCCCAGGATGTCGCCGATCTCCTCGAGCGTGTGCTCGCGCCCGCCCTCGAGGCCGAAGTACAGCTTCAGCACCTTGGCGTCGCGCGGCTGGAGGGTGCCCAGCGCCTTCTCCACCCGCTCGCTCAGCAGCCGCTCCTCCACCTCGTCCTCGGTGACGATGGCCTCTTCGGCGATGAAGCGGTCCATCAGCTGGCTGTCGTCGCTGTCGCCGATGGGCGCGTCGAGCCGGATCTCGGCCGCGTTCAGCGTCTGCAGGCTCTCCACGATCTCCGCGGACAGCCCCGTCGCCTCCGACAGCTCCTGCGGCGTGGGGTCGCGGCGCAGCTCCTGCTTCAGCCGCTCGCGCTCGCGGAAGATCTTGGCCAGGTCGCTGGCGCGGTTCAGCGGCACGCGCACGCTGCGCCCCTGGTTGGCCAGGGCCGACAGGATGGCCTGCCGGATCCACCACACGGCGTAGGAGATGAACTTCACCCCCTGGTCCGGGTCGAACTTCCGGGCGGCCGTCACCAGCCCCACGTTCCCCTCCTGGATCAGGTCCGAGAGCGAGACGCCGCGGTTCTGGTACTTCTTGGCCACGCTGATCACGAAGCGGAGGTTGGCGCGGGTCAGCTCGTTCACCGCGTCCTCGTCGCCGGCGCGCGCGCGGCGGCCCAGCTCGATCTCCTCGGCCGGGGTGAGCAGCTTGTGCGTGCTCACCTCCTTGAGGTACTGGTCGAGCGAGCTCTGGTCCTCGTTCGGCGCGCCGAACTCGGCGTCCAGCCGAGGGGCCGTGCGCTTGCGCTTGCGTGCCGGGGTGCTCTTGCGCGCTGCCGTTGCCATGGGTCTCAGTTCCACCTGATCCGTCTTGCTCGGGATCCCCTGCCGGAGTGCGCCGGCAGGGGGACCGGAAGGGGAGCCGGTCTGCAAAAGGTCTGCCTCGCCGGAAACGAAACCCGCCCGGCGCTGCGGGGGCGGCCGGGCGGGCAACGGTGCATGGCGCGAGCCCTGCCGCGCCTACGCCTGTCTCCCGCCCCGCCTCATCGCGAAGCCACCCAGTCCGCGCGACGGCGCGCGGAGCGCTGCCCGGTCATGGCCGGAGTGCCGCTGGGTGCGTGCCACGGTGAAGCTCATCTGCCCGAAAAGCTTGGTAGAATGTTGCCGCCGGTACGCTCCCTCGGAGCGTGGGGGCGCACAAGGTAGTGCGGCCTCCGTGCCCCGTCAACGGGAAAGAACGCGCCTCCCGCCCCGCGTCCGCACAGGTGGAATACCGCCCGACTCCCGGCAGGTTCCCGAAGTCCCTGTCATGAAAGACGATTGACCGGCGCAAAACGTTTCGCGGCTCCTGCGCCTCCGCGGGACAGCCGCCGTCCCACGCCGCGACAGCGCGTCCGGAAGGAAAAGTTTTCATGCTCACGCACGGTCGGCAGAGTGAGCAAGCTTTGTACAACTGCTTACCCTGCCGACTCTGCGTGAGTCCCGTCTGTTTGGTTACGTGGGGATGAGGATGGTCAGATGCGTGCGCCGAGGAGCTGCTGCAGGCGGTCGCGGCGGGCGCGGCTCAGGCGCAGCTCGGCGCCGTCGCGCATGATCACCACGTACTCGCCGTGGAAGAGCGGCTGCAGCTCCTTCACGCTCCCCAGGTTCACGATCGTCGAGCGGTGGATGCGGAAGAAGCGGCGCGGGTCCAGCCGCTGCTCCAGCTCGGCGATCGGCTCGCGCAGCACGTGCACCGCGCCGGCGGCGTGGATGCGGACGACGTAGTCCGCCGCCTCGATCCAGTCCACCGTGCGCACGTCCAGCAGCGTCACGCGGCTGTTCTTCTTTACCACGATCCGCTCCGCGTATGCCGACGGGGGAGTCGCCGCCGTCTCGGGCGTCTGGGGGATGGGGGGATTCGGGAGGGGGGATGCGGGGGAGAGCATCCGCGCCAGCCGCGAGGCCAGGTCGCGGACGCGTGCGTCGCCGATGCGGGCGCGGGCGCGGGCCAGGGCGCGGCGGAAACGCTCGTCGTCGAACGGCTTCAGCAGGTAGTCGGCCGCCTCGGCGTCGAAGGCGCGCACCGCGTGCTCGTCGAACGCGGTGACGAAGATCACCGCCGGCGTGCGGTCGGGCCCCAGCGCGTTCAGCACCTCGAAGCCGTCCATCTCCGGCATCTGCACGTCGAGGAAGACGAGGTCGGGCGCGGTGGCGGCGACGGCCTCCAGCGCCTCGGCGCCGTTCCCCGCCTCCGCCACGATCTCCACCCCTTCCTCCGGCTCCAGCAGCACGCGCAGGGTGCGGCGCGCCAGCGGCTCGTCGTCGACGACGACGACGCGCAGCGGGGGCTGCGGCTCAGCCATCGGCCAGCCGCAGCGGCACCTCCACCGTCGCGACCGCGCCGCCGTCCGCGCCGGCGGCCAGCTCGAAGCGCTGGCGATCCCCGTAGAGATGCGCCAGCCGCTCGCGCGTGTTGGCCAGCCCGACGCCGCGGCGGCCGTTCTCCTTCGGGCCGGGGCCGTCGTCGCCCACGCGCAGGCGCAGCATCCCGTCCGCGCGGGTGACCTCCACGCGGACGCGGCCGGCGGCGGCGCGCGCCTCCACGCCGTGGCGGATGGCGTTCTCCACCAGCGGCTGCAGGATCAGGTGCGGCACCAGCGCGTCCAGCGGCGCGTCCGGAGCGACCTCGATCTCCGCGCGCAGCCGGTCCTCGAAGCGGATCCCCTCCACCTCCAGGTATCGCCGCGCGAAGTCCAGCTCCTCGCGCAGCGGCACCTCCTGCGCGTCGCGGTTGCGCAGGGCGATGCGCAGCAGGTCGCTCAATCCGACCAGCATCCGGATCGCCGCCTGGTCCTCCTTCACCCGGATCAGCGAGGCCACGGCGTGCAGGGTGTTGAACAGGAAGTGGGGATGGATCTGCATCTCCAGCGCCTGCAGCCGCGCCTGCAGCAGCTCGCGCTCGAGGGCGGCCTCGCGCTCGCGGCGTTCGTTCAGCGCGCGGTAGTACTGCACCGCGTGGGCGATACCGACCACCGCCGCGTAGCTGAAGACGTTGATGAACAGCTTGGCGAAGAAGCGCTGCACCAGCGTCCCCCCGGGCGCGCCCAGGATCGGCCGGAAGACGATGTCGCCGCCCAGGTCCACCACCGCGAAGCCGAGCGCGCAGACGGCGTGGACGGCCAGGTTGCGCGCGCGGATGCCCTTCTCCAGCGGGAAGCGCGCGGCCAGCCAGAACATGGGCGGGGTGAAGAGCGCCCACAGCCACACGCTCTCCAGGTCCCACAGCAGCACCCGCATCCCCGGCCACCGCCGCCCGCCGAACACGCTGCCCAGGTACGCCTGCGCCTGCCCGAACACCCACACGAACGTCCACGCCGCGAACATCAGCCCCAGCTCGCCCCAGCGCACGGCGAAGCGCGGCCGCGCGGACGCATCCGTGCGCGCGGCCGCCTTCGCGGCGAGCTCCGGTGTCCGGGCTACGGTGATGCTCATCAAACTGAACGGGTTGATGGAGATTGGGCGCGGTCCGCCGATCCTGGCCGCCAACTGTAACGAATGTCGCGCGCGCAGGTCAACCGAAGTGCAGCCAACTGCCCGGATCGTGCGGCGAACTGCGATGCGCGCCTTCAGGATCTTGATGGCTCACGCAGAGGAGCAGAGGCAGCAGAGAACCGATTCGTGTTCTCTGCTGCCTCTGCTCCTCTGCGTGAGGTCCCGCGGTTCAGCGATCTATGGCTGCGGCGCCGGCGGCGCGGCGGCGCCCGTCAGCTCGTTGATGCGGCGCTGGATCTGGGGGTTGTTGGGCGACTTCTGCTGCGCCATCCGATAGCGGACGAGCGCCTTGTCGCGCTCGCCGCGGGCGCGGTACACCTCGGCCAGCTCGAAGTCGACCTGCCCGGAGTTGGGATAGAACTCGGCGTTCAACTCCAGCAGCGCCACCGCCTCGGCCGTCTTCCCCTGCGCGGCCAAGCGCCGCCCCAGCTCGTTCAGCGTGGTCTCGCTGAAGTCGTAGCGCCCCGACGCCAGCGACGACTCGCGCAGCTGGCGGTACCGCGCGACGGCCGCGGGCGCGCCGCCGCTGTCCAGCGCCGCCGCCAGCACGCGGTCGAGCGTGGTGGGGACGGGGAGCCCGCGATGGCAGGTGATGCACCCCACGCCCACCGGCGGATTGCGGCGATGCGGAACCTGCGGCAGCACCTGCGCGTTCAGGTTCTGCGTCATCCGCATCATGAAGCGCGCCTTCTCCTTCGCTGGCTTGTCGTCCGACGCGAAGTTCAGCTGCTCGCGCCCGCCGGGCTGCGCGGGCTCCCGCTCCACGTGGCAGTAGTTGCAGCGCACCCCCAGGCTCATCGCGAAGCCGCGCATAATGGCCACGAGCGAATCGCGCGGGATGTCGCGCGGCAGCACCTTCAGGTTCTCGAAGCGCTCGGGGATCTGCGCGGCCAGCGGCTGCGCGGCGAGCACGGCGGCGAACGGCACCAGCGCGAGCGGACGGATTCGGCGCATGCGGTCGGCCTGTGGCGAGGGGTTGATCGTTGCAACGGGGACCGGCGGAAGATGCGTCCGCAGGTTGTGTGCGCGCCAGATTTTTGTGATCGGAGGAGGATAGAAGAAATCTGAGGAAGGTTAAGGTAAAGTCGGGTTGACAGTTCGGTACGCCCGTTCGCTCATCCTAATGACCGGACGTCGCAAAGACCTGCTGCCGGACGGGCAGATCTCGCGACGGCCGGCTCGGTTCTCAATGCTGCCCCGTCTGCTATGGATAAAGGGGCTTGGTACTGTGACACGGCGCGAGAATCCTCCCGGCTGCATTTGCCCGGTTGTAGCTCTTCCAAGCCGTCCGTCCAACTTGCCAGGCCAGTGCGGCAAAGGCTGCGCCTAAGCGGCGAGGTCGGCTGTTGATGCGCGCCAACTGCTCCACCTTCTTCTGTTTCCATTGGGAGTAGTCGCTCCACGTATTCCTGGCTTGGTAATGGGCCAGTTCCGCATGGGCAGACATACATGCTGAGGTGGTACCTGGATAGAGGCCTTGTTGCTGCGCAAGGCTCGGAGTTGAAGCAACCACAAGCGCCGCGAACGCAACGCTGAGAGGTCGTGTAAGCACGTTTTCCTCATCTCTGTGAAGGTTACCGTCCGGCCCTCACAGGTAACGCTAGTCGCGTGCCAAGAGCCAATTACTGTGCCGTGTTAGTCGATGACGTGATCATTGGGGAGGCCTAGCGATGACGCGCTGGTACGCGGCCAGGATCTCCGCGCGGCCCAGGGTGCCGAGGAACGCGCCCGTCCCGGCGTCGACCACGGGAAGGGAGCCCACGCCGCGCACGCCCATCTTCCGCACCGCCTCCAGCAGCGTGTCGGCGGGATGGACGCTCTCGGACGGGCCGGCCAGGTCGGCGGCGAGCAGGACCGCGCCCAGCGACGGCGCCTCGCCGGCGGCGCGCGCGAGCTCGGCCACGGTCACGATCCCCAGCAGCGCGCCGTCCTCGTCCACCACGGGGTACTCGGTGCGGTCCGCGCGGCCGAGCTGCTCCACCAGGTGCTCGATCGTCGCATCGGCGGGGATCGACGGTGCCGCGCGGTCGTACACGTCGGACACGTGGAGGCCGGACAGCACGTCGCGGTCGGTGCCGTGCTCCAGGTGCTCGCCGCGGCGCCGCAGCCACCCGCTGTACAGCGAGTCCGGCTCCACGTGGCGGGCCACGACCGTTGCGATCACCGTGGCCATCATCAGCGGCAGCACGATCGCGTAGTCGTTCGTCATCTCGAACACGATCAGGATGGCCGTGATCGGCGCCTGCGTCGCCGCGCCCACCACGGCGCCCATCCCCACCAGCGCGTAGGCCTCGGGGTGGAGGCCGAGGCCGGGGAAGAGCTTCGTCATCAGCACCCCGTACGCGCCGCCCGTGGCCGCGCCGATGTACAGCGACGGGGTGAACACGCCGCCCGTTCCCCCGCTCCCCAGCGTCAGCGACGTCGCCACGATCTTGCCCAGCGCCAGCATCGCCAGCGTGGTCCACGCCATCCGCCCGAACACCTCCACCCGCACGGCCAGGTGCCCGTAGCCCACCAGGACTCCCCCGCTCGCCCACACCATCAATCCCACCACCAGCCCGCCCAGCACGGGAAGGAGCCACGGCCGCAGCTTCAATCGCTTCGCCAGCGACTCGGCGCCGAAGAAGGCGCGCACGTAGAGGACGGAGACGAGTCCCGCCAGCACGCCCAGCACGGGGTAGAAGAGGATGACCTCGCGGCGCAGGGTGAAGCCGTACTGCGCGGGGATGGGAAAGGCGGGATGGTCGCCCAGGAAGGCGCGCGAGACGACGGCCGCCAGCACCGCGGCGACGACGACGGGCGGGAAGGCGGCCACGGCCAGCGAGCCCAGCACCTCCTCGAGCGCGAAGAAGGCGCCGGCCAGCGGCGCGTTGAACGACGCGCTGATCCCCGCCGCCGCGCCGGCGCCGACCAGCACCTTCACCCGCTCGGCGTCGAAGCGGAAGGCGCGGCCGAGGACGGAGCCCACCGTCGCACCGAGCACGGCCACGGGGCCCTCGCTCCCCGCCGAGCCGCCCGAGCCGAGCGTCACGGCGGATGCCAGGATCCGCACCAGCGCCGGCCGCGCGGGGATCTCGCCCTGTCGGCGCGCGACGGCGAGCTGGACCGCCGCGACGTTCTCGCCGCCGGCGCGGCCGCGCAGCGAGCGCACGAGGGCCCACGCCGCCAGCAGCCCCGCGGCGGTGATCAGCGGGCGGTAGACGGCCAGCACGCCGCGCCCCAGCACGTTCCCCGTCCAGCGGTAGAAGACGGTGAAGGCCAGGTCGATGCAGCGGTAGAAGGCCACCACGCCCAGCGCGCCCACCAGCCCGATGGCCACCGCGAAGCCGAGGAGAATGGCGTTCTCGCTCAGCTCGCGGCGGTTGAACCAGTCCACGAACGCGCCCCACCCCCTCGCCGCGCGCGCTTGCCCCACCCGCATCCCGCGCCCGACGCGCCGCGCCGCCGACGCCGCGCGCCGCCGTCCGTGGCGCACCCGCCGAACCGCCTTCCGCCGCCACGCCCGCCGCGACCGCGCCTGCCGCTCCACCAGCGAGGGAACGTGGTGCGGCTCGTCGTACAGCAGCGTCTCGTCGTCGGCGGCGGGCGCGCGAGGCGGCCGCGGACGAGAGTCGCCGTCCGCGGGGGTGATGGCGCGGGGCGGGGCCTCGCGGGTTTCGTCGCCGTCTGCTTCCACGATCCGGACCTCGGGGAGCCGCCGTTCCGGAGCTCCCCGCCTGCACGGATCGAACCCGGAAGCTCACAGATGGGTGCCCATACGCTTTCGCATGTGGGGATGTTCCCCTCACGCATGTGGGGGACGGACGGATGCGGGAAACGGATGGGTTTGCGATCTTTCGTAGATTTCACGCCCATCATTGGCTTCGATCCGGGTTCCGATGCTCGTCCCCAAGCTGTTCACCACGCTGAAGGGCTACACGCGCCGGCAGCTGGCGTCCGACCTCACCGCGGGCGTCATCGTCGGCATCGTGGCGCTGCCGCTGTCCATCGCCTTCGCCATCGCCAGCGGGGTGACGCCGCAGGCGGGGCTGTACACGGCCATCGTCGCCGGCTTCCTGATCAGCGCGCTGGGCGGCTCGCGCGTGCAGATCGGCGGGCCCACCGGCGCGTTCGTCGTCATCGTCTACGGCATCGTGCAGAAGTACGGGGTGGACGGCCTCACCGTCGCCACCATCCTCGCGGGCGTGATGCTGGTCGTCTTCGGCGTCGCCAGGCTGGGCGCGGCCATCAAGTTCATCCCCTTTCCCGTGGTCACCGGGTTCACCAGCGGCATCGCGGTGATCATCTTCTCCGGGCAGATCAAGGACCTGCTGGGGATCCGGATGGGCGCGGTCCCCGCCGACTTCGTGGGGAAGTGGGAGGCCTACGCCGCGCACGTCTCCGCCGTGACCCCGCACGCGGCCGTCGTGGCCGCCGCGGCGCTGGCGATCCTGGTGCTCTGGCCGCGGGTGAGCCACCGCGTTCCCGCGCCCTTCGTGGCGTTGGTCGTCACCACCGCGATGGTGCCGCTGCTGGGGTTGCGGGTGGAGACGATCGGGTCGCGCTTCGGCGAGATCTCCGGCGCGCTTCCCACTCCGCGTGTGCCGCAGATCACCTGGGCGGACTTCCGCGGGCTGATCGCCCCCGCCTTCACCATCGCCCTGCTCGCGTCGGTGGAGTCGCTCCTCTCCGCGGTGGTGGCGGACGGGATGATCGGCGGGAAGCACCGCTCGAACATGGAGCTGGTGGCGCAGGGGGTGGCCAACATCGCCTCGCCGGTCTTCGGCGGCATCCCCGCGACGGGGGCGATCGCGCGGACGGCCACGAACATCAAGGCGGGCGGGCGCACGCCGGTGGCGGGGATGGCGCACGCGGCGACGCTGCTGCTGGTGACGCTCTTCTTCGGGCGCTGGGCCGCGTACATCCCCATGGCCACGCTGGCGGCCATCCTGGTGATCGTGGCCTACCACATGAGCGAGTGGCGCACCTTCCGCTCGGAGCTGGCCGGCCCGAAGAGCGACGTGGCCGTGCTCCTCGCCACCTTCGTGCTGACGGTGCTGATCGACCTGACCGTGGCGATCCAGGTGGGGATGGTGCTGGCCGCGTTCCTGTTCATGCGGCGCATGGCCGAGGTCACCAACGTGACGGCCATCACCCGCGAGCTGGCGGACGGCGGCGAGGACGCGCAGCTGCGCGGCGGGACGGTGCCGAAGGGCGTGGAGGTGTACGAGATCGACGGCCCGTTCTTCTTCGGCGCCGCCGAGAAGTTCCGCGAGACCATGGGCGCGGTGGAGACGCGGCCGCGCGTGCTGGTGATCGGGATGGAGAAGGTGCCGGCGATCGACTCCACCGGCCTCCGCGCGCTGCGGGCGGTGGTGCGCGGGGCCAGGAAGGACGGGACGGCGGTGATCCTGGCCGGCGTGCACGCGCAGCCGATGGTGGCGCTGGGGAAGAGCGACCTGCTCGACGAGATCGGCGACGAGAACCTCTGCGGCACCCTCTCCGACGCCCTCACCCGCGCGCGGGAGATCCTGGGGATTGCGCCGGTGAACGCGTTCGACGCGGCCGCTCCGCGACGGGCTGAGGGTGAGGTGGAGAAGGAGACGGCGCGGGTGGAGTGAGGCGCCGCATCGCGCCCTCTCCGGCTCGCCTGGCTCGCTACCTCTCCCGTACCGGGGCCCGTACCGGGAGAGGTAGCCGCCCCGGCATCCGTCCTTCCCGGCAAGTTGCGGCGCTTGTCCTGGATTCTCGCGCGGATGCCGCGTTCGCAGTCCCGAAGGGACTTTGTGCTGTTGTTGCCGCGTATTCGGCACGCTCGTAGCTAAGTGCCAGTCCTGCAAGGGTTTTGCCGCTGTCCGTCCGGCCCTGCTGTCGGTTGGTGCTGTCCGTTTCCCGAATCACGCCACGGACCGCAGGCGCCGACCGTCGCGGGCGGCTGCGACAGGGGCGCCGGAGCCGCTTCCAACGCCGCTACGGCGTCCTGTATCGCGGTGAGCGGGCCGATGGGTGACGGAAAGGCGGAGGCGTATCTCATCTCCATCAACAGAAACAGAAAGGTTCGCACGGTCCCGAGAGAGAACCGAAAAGCTCAGCGAATCCTGGACCTGATACAAGTTGGTCCACGCGCGAGCCGCGACGGGCAAGGGGCCCGCCGCGGCTCGTTTTTCACCTTCATGATCTTAGGTCAACCGGCCGTAACGAGCGGAGCCACCCTTGCGGTTCACGGCATGATTGTGTAGCAGCGGAAGGTGTAGCGGGCCTGCGCCGTGGCCCCGGAACTGTCGGTGACCGTGAAGGTGACCGTCAGGTAGGTGCCGGGGCTGCACACGCCTTCGATGTACGAGGACTCCGGGCCGTCCTCGCGATACGTCTGGATCACGTTCCAGTTGAAGGTGTTCCCGCCCGTTCCGCCACTCACCTCGCCCGAGCAGGCGGTGGTGTGGTAAGAGCCCCCGCTGGGGCCCGTGTCTTCGCAAAACAGGTTGGTGACGTGCAGCGTGCCGCCGAGGGTGGCGCGGGGTGTCGTGGTGCCCGGCTCGCGTGCCCCGGGGAGCGTTGGAGCATCTGTGCAACCTGCCAACGCGAAGGCGATTACGGCCACGGCTGATGTGACGAGACGGCGCATGCATCCTCCTTGGTACGTGGGCCACGGGGGTGGGGCGACAGCGGAAGTACTGCCCGCCACCCCGTCGTGAACGTCACTCTCCTCTGGTGCCAGACGACGCGAATATCATCCTTATACGACATAAAATCAAGTGTTTCCCCGAAGGCTCGCCCTACGCGGGCCACCGCTTTCCCTCTCGATCCCCATCTCACGCAATGGCATTTTTCAATCTTCTGTCGAACGCACCGTCCGCCTTGCCAAGCCCGCAGACGTGGCGGCGATGGGCTCGGCAGGTCCAGCGGCTTACTGCCGCAGAGCGAAGGGAGGAACGGAGGAGCAACTCCGTTCCCCCCGTTCCTCTGCGTTTCCTCTGCGTGAGATCAGTTGGTCATCCTCCGCCACGACGGAGGCCGCGGCCGGCGCGGGCGCCGGTGACCTGCGCGTTGCGGATCTCGGGGACGCCGTTCACGATCACGTGCACGATCCGGAGGCATGTGGATGATGCGGAGGCAGTCTTGAGCGGCGTGCTCTGGCGACGTGTCGAGTGCGAGCGGAAGTTGCGGGAGCGCGGGGAGTAGCGACCTAAGTGCCGCCAAACCGGATCGGGAGATACGAGGTCTGCTGTCTGTTTTACTGTTCGTTGGCGTTGCAAGATGCGCTGTTCGGCAACGGTGGATGTGCAGGTTGCGCGCGCACATCTAGTGATTTCGCCGTTTTCCGAGCATCTTGCTCAACCATGAGTCTCAAGGCCGTTTCTGCCGTGAATTCATTCGCCCGGCCCAAGCTTGACCGCCGCTGAGTCTGTCTCTCCCTACAGCTCCATCTCCCATGTCTCCGCCATCAGCGGCAGGCCGAAGTGGTCGTGCACCTCCTCGTTCACCACGCGGAAGCCCGCGCGCTCGTAGATGCGGCGCGCGGCCAGGAGCACGCTGTTCGTCCACAGCACCATCTTCCGGTACCCCGCCGACCGCGCGAACGCGATGCACTCGTCCACGAGCCGGCCGCCGATCCCCAGCCCGCGCGCGGAGGGCTCCACGTAGAGCAGGCGCAGCTTGGCCGTCTCGTCGTCCATCTGCGTGCAGAACACCGAGCCCACGATCTCGCCCTCGCGCTCGGCGATCCAGCTGCGCTCGCGGGCGGGATCGAAGTGGTCGATGAAGTCCGCCACCACGCGCGCCACCAGCGCCTCGAACCGCTCGTTCCACCCGTACTCCTGCCAGTACAGCACGCCGTGGCGGTGGGTGATCCACCCCATGTCGCCCGGGCGGTGCGGGCGCAGCGTGTAGGGCGCCTCCGCCGGGCGGCCGCCCAGCATCCGCTCGATCCGCTGCATCGTGCCGATGAGCGCGCGCCGCTCGTCGTCCGCCAGCGGTGCCAGCATCCCCGCGATCTCGGCGTGCGCGGCGGCGTTGAGGCCGCCGAATTCGTCGCGTCCGGCGCCGGTGAGCGACAGGTGCGACTGCCGCGCGTCCTTCTCCGACGGCGTGCGGGCGACGAGGCCGCGCTCCTGGAAGCGCGCCAGGATGCGGCTCAGGTACCCCGCGTCCAGCGCCAGCCGCTCCGCCAGCTCCGTTGCGGTGATGCCGTCCTGGTGCGCGATCTCGTACAGCACGCGCACCTCGGTAAGCGTATACGGGGAATGGAGATGGCCTTCGCCCAGCGCGCCTACCTCGCGCGTGTAGAAGCGGTTGAAGCGCCGTACCGCGGCCACCTGCGTGTCGATCTCGTCGGTTGCCATCGCGATGCTCTGCAGTCTCGGGATGCGGTGAGCCCCTCATCCCAAGGGTAAGCAGATTGATTGACCGAGTCAACTATTTGAGTGCGATGAGATGATCACCCTCTCCCGTCCTATCGTCTCCACACCTCGCGGTCCGTGACGACGGCGTCGAGCGGCAGGTCCCACGTCTCGGTGGGGATGTGATCCATCTCCTGGAAGGAGAAGAAGATGCCGCAGCGGAAGCCCCGCCACTCGGGTGCGCCGAAGAGCCGGTCGTAGTATCCCGCGCCGCGGCCGAGGCGATTGCCCGCGCGGTCCCACGCCAGCCCCGGCACTAGCGCCGCGTCGATCTCCGTCTCGGGGATGGTGGGGCAGCGCGCGGGGTCCGGCTCGCGGATGCCGTAGTTGCCCGTGAGCAGGTGGTCGAGCGAGGAGACGCGGTGCAGCGTCATCGCGTGCGATTCCGGCACCGTGCGCGGGTAGACGACGGTGATGCCGCGCCGCAGCGCCTCGGCCGCGATGGCATCCGTCGTCACCTCCTCCGGCAGGTCCGCGAAGAGCAGCAGCGTGCGCGCACCGGCGATCTCCGGCACCGTCCACAAGCGCGCGTCGAGCGCCGCCTCGGCCGCCTCGCGCTCCGGCTCGGTCAGCGCCCGCAGCCTCCGCCGCGCCTCCGCCCGCAGCTCCGCCTTCGTCATGTCGCCGAACGAAGTCCGCGGAGGCGGACTGTGTGTCGTTGTAGCCGCGACTTCAGTCGCATCGTCCCCAATCTCCCCCGCATCGTCCCCAATCTCCCCCGTATCGTCCGTCAATCCGCCGCCAGCGCGGCCGCCACCTGCGCCGCGACGCGGGCATTGTTGCGCAGCAGCGCCACGTTCGCCTCCAGCGACCGCCCGCCGGTGCGCTCGGCCACGGCGCCGAGGAGGAACGGCGTCACCTCCTTGCCGCGGATCCCGCGCGCGTCCGCCTGCCGCAGCGCGTCGGCGATCGCCGTCTCCACCTCCGCGGCGGGGAGCGCGTGCTCGGCGGGCGGGGGAACGCAGAGGAGGAGCGCGCCGGGAAGGTTCATCTCCTCGTGCGCCGTCCACAGCTCCGCCACCTCCCGCGGCGAATCGACCCGCACGTCCACGGAGAGCCCGCTCTCGCGCGAATAGAAGGCGGGGAGCTCGTCCGTCCCGTAGCCGGCGACCAGCACGCCCGCCGTCTCCAGCGCCTCGCGCGTGGCGGGGAGGTCGAGGATCGCTTTCGCGCCGGCGCAGACGACCAGCATCCGCGTGCGGCCGAGCTCCGTCAGGTCAGCGGAGACGTCGTGCGCGCCGCCGCGGTGCACCCCGCCGATCCCGCCCGTGGCGAACACCGACGCACCGGCCAGGTCCGCCAGCCACATCGTCGCCGCCACCGTCGTCGCGCCGTCCAGCCCGCGCGCGGCGGCGATGGGCAGGTCGCGCGTGGAGAGCTTCAGCACGCCGGACGCCGTCCCCAGCCGCTCGATCTCGTCTCCGCTCAACCCGACGACCGGCCGGCCGGCGACGACGCCGACGGTGGCGGGAAGGGCGCCGTTCGCCGTGACCTCGGCCTCGAGCTCGCGTGCCACCTGCAGGTTGCGGGGATGCGGCAGCCCGTGCGCGATCACCGTCGATTCCAGCGCGACCACCGCGCCGCCGTCCTCCAGCGCGCGCTGCAGGTGGAGGGGAATATGGATCTGCATTCGCCTCGATGTTCGGTCCAGTGGCCGCCGTGCATCCGCGCGGCGGGGCGGATAAGTTACGGCGGACCCTTCTGCCGCGAAAACCGATGACCGTTCACGACGCGCCCGCGCCCCCCGCCGGGCCGCAGACCGCCGCGCCGCCGCTGGGCGACATGCCGCCCGAGGAGTTCCGCCGCCACGCGCACGCCGCGGTGGACTGGATGGCCGACTACCTGGCCGGCGTGGAGCGCTTCCCCGTCCTCTCGCGGGTCGATCCGGGGGACGTGGCCGCGATGGTCCCGCCGCATCCGCCCGCGCGCGGCGAGGACTTCGCCGGCGTGCTGGCCGACGTGGACCGCGTGGTGATGCCGGGGATCACGCACTGGAATCACCCCGGCTTCCACGCGTACTTCGCCATCACCGGCTCGGCGCCCGGCATCATCGGCGAGATGGTGGCGGCGGCGCTGAACGTCAACGGCATGCTCTGGCGCAGCTCTCCTTCCGTCACGGAGATCGAGGAGCGCGCGCTCGACTGGCTGCGGCAGCTGCTCGGCCTCCCCGAAGTCTTCCGGGGGACGATCCAGGACACCGCCTCCATCTCCACCCTGGTCGCCATCGCCACGGCGCGCGAGGCGGCGGGGGTGAAGGTGCGGGAGATGGGGATGAGCGGGCGCGATCTGCCGCGGATGCGCGTCTACGCCAGCGAGCAGGTGCACTCGTCCATCGACAAGGCGTGCATCACGCTGGGGCTGGGGATGGAGGGGCTGCGGAAGATCCCCACCGACGCCGAGTTCCGCATGGACGCCGCCGCGCTCGAGGCGGCGATCGAGGAAGACCGCGCCGCGGGGATGCTCCCCTTCTGCGTCGTCGCCACCTCGGGGACGACGTCGACCACCAGCATCGATCCCATCCCCGCCATCGCCGACGTGTGCGCGCGGCGGAAGGTGTGGCTGCACGTCGACGCGGCGTACGGCGGGTCGGCGGCGGCGGTGCCGGAGCTGCGCTGGGTGCTGGCGGGGGCGGAGCGGGCGGACTCGCTGGTCGTCAACCCGCACAAGTGGATGTTCACGCCCATCGACATCTCCGTGCTCTACCTGCGCGACCCGGAGGTCTGCCGCCGCGCCTTCTCGCTCGTCCCCGACTACTTGGCGACGCCGGAAGGGGAATCCGTCACCAACCTGATGGACTACGGCCCGGCGCTGGGGAAGCGCTTCCGCGCGCTGAAGCTGTGGTTCGTGCTGCGCTACTTCGGCGCGGAGGGGGTGGCCGCGCGCATCCGCGAGCACGTGCGGCTGGCGCAGGAGCTGGCGGGGTGGATCGATGCCGAGCCGTTCTGGGAGCGGATGGCGCCCACGCCGCTGAGCCTCGTCGTCTTCCGCCACCGCCCGGCCGGATTGTCGGATGAAGAGGTCGACGCGCACAACGAGCGCATCATGGCCGAGGTGAACGCGGGCGGGCGCATCTTCATCTCCCACACGCGCCTGCACGGGCGGATCGCGCTGCGCCTGGCCGTCGGCAACATCCGCACGCAGGAGCCCCACGTCCGCGCCGCCTGGGACCTGCTCCGCGAGACGGGCGATCGCCTGCTGCGCGAGTCGTAGGCTCTCATTCCGAGGGCGGCCAGACCGTCGCCGCGTGGTGAAGAAATGCCTGCAGCCCGAGGAATCGGTAGCCGGCGTCCGAGCATCAGGCCGCCTGTCGCCCGGAAGCCGGGCCAAAGATTCCTCAGGCGCCCGGGACTTGGAGCGGTGGACGTTTCGGAGAAGCGCCTTCGGAATGACAGAATTGGCGTCGCTGCGCTGAGTAGCCGCGCGAAGCGCCCAGGTCCCTCCCCCAGTCGGTTTTGGGGGAGGGACAGGCGCGTAGCGCCAGGGAGAGGGCCCCTGCGGCGCCGGCGAGCACGTTCCCTGCGGGGCGTTAATGTGGACTTCTTCGACGGACGGGAAGCATGAGCGAGAACGGGCGGAAGGTCGTAGTCGTCACCGGGGCCAGCGGCGGGATCGGGGCGGCGGTGGCGCGTGAGCTGGGGCGGCGCGGATGCGCGCTGGTGCTGTCCGCGCGCAACGAGGACGCGTTGCGCGAGGTGGCGGCGCAGTCGGGAGACGCGGTGCACGTGGTCCGCGCGGACGTCACCAGCCGCGCCGACGTCGAGCGCCTGCGCGACGAGGCGCTCTCCGCGTTCGGCCACGTGGACGTGTGGATCAACAACGCCGGCCGCGGCATCAACCGCACCGTGCTGGAGCTGACCGGCGCCGACATCGACGCCATGATCGCCGTCAACGTGAAGGGGCCGCTCTACGGGATGCAGGCCATCATCCCCCACTTCCAGGAGCGCGGCGAGGGGCACCTGATCAACATCTCCTCCTTCCTCGGCCGCGTTCCCATCGTCCCCATCCGCTCGGCGTACAGCGCGGCCAAGGCGGCGCTCAACTCGCTCACCGCCAACCTGCGCATGGACCTGCGCATGCGCGGGTCCGACATCCACGTCACCACGGTGATGCCGGGGATGGTCGCCACCGCGTTCGCCGACAACGCGCTGGGCTCCACCGACGGCGTGTCCGGCGTGCGCCCGACCGGCCCGATGGCGCCGCAGACGCCCGAGGAGGTGGCGGCCATCGTCGCCGACGCGATCGACCATCCGCGCCCGGAGGTGTACACGAACCCCGCGAACCCGGGGATGGCCCGCGCGTACTTCGAAGATGTCGCCGCGTTCGAGGAGCAGGCCGCGCGCGCGATCACGCAGATGCTCTCGCAGTCCGCCGCCGGGGCCTGATTCCTCGAAAAGCGGAAATCCTTCCGATCGTCGCTTCGCGGCACGGAATCGGCAATCCGCTCCCGCACGGAACGGACGGGATCTCGAGCGCGGAGGACGGGGTGCCGGGCGTCGACCCGATGCTGCTGGAGACGGACGAGGGGAAACGGCTGGAGGCGGAGTGGTTCCGCGCCGTCCGCCGCGGCGACTTCGCGGCGGCGTGGCGCGCGAGCGACGCCGTGCTCCGCGCGCGCGTCGGCGTCCCCTGCTGGCACCTTCCCCGGCACGAGCAGTGGGTGTGGGACGGCACGCCGCTCGACGGCCGGCGCGTGCTGATCCGCTGCTACCACGGCCTGGGCGACACCCTCCAGTTCATCCGCTACGCGCCGAGGGTGAAGGCCGTCGCCGCCGAGGTGACCGTTTGGGCCCAGCCCGCGCTTCTCCCGCTGCTGCGGACCGTCTCCGGCATCGACCGCCTGCTCCCGCTCCACGACGGCGTCTGCGAGGCGGAGCACGACGTGGACGTGGAGGTGATGGAGCTCCCGCACGTCTTCCGCAGCACGCTCGCCGATCTCCCCGCGGACGTCCCCTATCTCCACGCCGATCCGGCCCCGCTCGCGAAGGATGGCCGGCTCGCGGTCGGGCTGGTCTGGCGGGCGGGGGATTGGGACGACCGGCGCTCCATCCCCCTGCCGCTCCTGGCGCCGTTGGCGGACGTCCCCGGCGTCGCGCTCCATCTTCTCCAGCGCGGCGATGCGCTCGCGGAGGCGCCGGACGGCTTCGGCGTCGTCTCCGGCTCCGACGACGTCACGGAGTGCGCGCGGGTGATGCGTGCGCTCGACCTCGTCGTCACCGTGGACAGCATGCCCGCGCACCTGGCCGGCGCGCTGGGGGTGCCCGTGTGGACGCTGCTGCACGCCGACTGCGACTGGCGCTGGATGGACGCGCGCGACGATTCGCCGTGGTACCCGACGATGCGCCTCTTCCGGCAGGAGCGGCAGGGCGATTGGGAGCCCGTCGTGCGTCAGGTCGCCGCGCATCTCCGCCGCCTAGCCGCGAGCCGGGCTCGGATCACCGTGCCGCGGCGGTCCGCCCACATGCCGCATCCCACGCTGACGTCATCCTGAGGCCGGCCTCACTGTAATCAGCGTCAGAGCAAGCGCTTGCAGGCCGAAGGATCTATAGCCGCGGCAGCACGAGATCCGGTCAGACGCACCGATCCTTCACCCGGACCTGGTACGAGAGAGGGATGGGAAGGAGAAGGCGGACCTAACGCAGCTCCGGCACGCGGATCCAGCGGCGCGACCCGGCGACGCTGTCGATGCGGACTTCGAGCGCGCGCAGCTCGGGGGTGCCCATGCAGCCGAGGTAGTCGTCCACGCGCTTCGTGCGGGCGCCCGCGTGGATTGTGAGGTACACGGAGGGGAGGTCGGTGGCGTAGGTCGGGCACAGCCGCGAGCCCTCGATCCGCGCGGGCAGCTCCCAGAAGCCGATCCGCGCGGCCTCGTCGACCAGTGACGCGAAGTCGGCCGCGGCGATCGTCCCCGCGCCGGGAGGCGTGTCCGCGGGCCAGACCGACGCGAACCGCACCTGGCCCGCGCGCGTGAGGGTGAGGCGGTACGCGGGGCAGGTGCCGTAGCAGCGCGTCCGCTCCAGCACGATGCTGTCCGCCCGCACCTGCGCGGTGGATTCCGCCGGGCGTGCGGCGGGGCGCGGGCACGCGGTCAGTGTCAGCAGCGCGGCGGCGGCCGCGGCGGCGATGCGCTTCATCTCCATTCCCTTCCCGAGGCCAGGATCTCCCGGATTGCCGCGGCGTCCACCGGCTCGGAGACGAGGTAGCCCTGCGCGTAGTCGCAGCCGATGGCGCGCACTTCCGCCAGCTGCGCCTCCGTCTCCACCCCCTCCGCGATCACCGCCAGCTCCAGCCCGCGCGCCATCAGCGCGATGGTGCGCACCAGCTGCGACGGCGCGCTTCCCTCCTCCATCCGTCCCACGAACGTCCGGTCCACCTTCAGCGCCTTCATCGGCAGGCGGTGCAGCGCGGAGAGCGACGAGTAGCCCGTGCCGAAGTCGTCCAGCTGCATCTCGATCCCCAGCTCGCGCAGCTCGTCCAGCACCGACCCCGCCGCCTCGCTCTCCAGGATGGCGCTCTCGGTGATCTCCAGCTTCAGGTGGCGCGGCTTGAGCCCCGTCTCCGCCAAGGCCGCGCGGACTGCGTCCACCAGCCCGGGCTGCGCCAGCTGCCGCGCGGAAAGGTTCACGCTCACGGCGATGCGCGCGCCCAGCTCGCGCCGCCACTCGGCCAGCTGGCGGCAGGCCTCGCGCAGCACCCACTCGCCCAGCGGCACGATCACTCCCGTCTCCTCGGCGGTGGGGATGAACTCCGCCGGCTGGATCAGCCCCCGCTCGGGGTGCTCCCAGCGGCAGAGCGCCTCCACGCCCGCGACGCGCCCGGTCGACAGCGAGACGATCGGCTGGTAGTGCAGCCGGAACTCGCCGCGGGTGAGCGCGCGGCGCAGGTCCGTCTCCATCTGCAGCCGCGAGAGCGCCTGCGCGTGCATGGTCCGGTCGAACACCTCCCACGCCAGGCCGCCGCCGCCCTTGGCGCGGTACATGGCCATGTCGGCGTTGCGCAGCAGGTACTCCGGCCGGTCGTACCCCAGCGTCGACAGGGCGATGCCGATGCTGGCGGAGGTGAACACCTCGTAGCCGCTCAGGTTCACCGGCGCGGACACGGCCTGCACCACGCGCTCGGCGATCATGGTGGCGTCGTTCGCCTCCTCCAGGTTCGTCAGCAGGATGGCGAACTCGTCGCCGCCGAAGCGCGCCACCGTGTCCGTCGCACGCACGTTCTCCAGCAGCCGCCGGGCCACGGCCACCAGCAGCTCGTCGCCCACGTGGTGGCCGAGCGAGTCGTTCACCACCTTGAAGCGGTCCAGGTCCAGGAAGAGCACCGCGAACCGGTGGCCGCCCGCGTTGAAGCGCAGCAGCGCCTCGCCCAGCCGCTCCATGAACAGGTGCCGGTTGGGAAGCCCGGTGAGCGAGTCGTGCAGCGCGTCGTGGATCAGCCGCTCCTCCACGCGCTTGCGCTCGGTGATCTCGCCGCCGAACAGGTGCACCGTGCCCAGCGCCGGCTGCGGATGGTACGTCCACGCGAACACGCGCCCGCCGAAGCGCGCCTCCTGGTTCGGCAGCACCTTCCCCGACCGCCCCGCCTGCCGCACCAGGCGGGGATGCTCGCCGGGAAGGATCCACGCGGGCTCGCTGACGCCGAGCTCGGCGACCAGGCGCTCGCCCGCGGCGTTCAGCCACAGCACGCGGCCGTCGCCGGCGCATTCCAGGATGGGATACGGGTTCTCGCGCGCGAAGGCGGCCAGCCGCTGCGTCTCTTCCTCGGCGCGCATCCGCTCCGTCACCTCGCGCGAGTTGACGATGATGCCGCGGATGCGCGGGTCGTCGAGCAGGTTGCGGCCGATGGCCTCGAACACGCGCCACGAGCCGTCGCGGTGGCGGACGCGCACGGTGAGGGGGCGCCCCGCGCCCGGCGTCTGCCGCGAGGCGCGGATCTGCGCCAGCGCGGCCTCGCCGTCCTCGGGGTGGATCAGCTCCAGCGCGCTGCGGCCGATCACCTCGTCGGGGTGCCAGCCGAGCAGGTGGATGACGGACGGGGTGACGTAGCGGGTGGTGCCGTCCTCGTTGATCACGTGGATGACGTCGCGCGCGTTCTCCACCAGCGCGCGGAAGTACGCATCGCTGTGGCGGAGCGCCTGCACGGCCGCCTCGCCGTCGACCACGCGAGGGATCGGCAGCAGGCCTTCCTGCGGCGGGAGGAGCGTGTCGGTCATCGCGGAGTGGAGCGGGTCCGCCGGAGCGGGGTCGCGGGGCGCGCGATCCGGTGGGCGGGCGCGCGGTGGAGCGGCACGGACGGGGGGGAGATGTGTCGCGTTGCTGGCGATTGCGCGGCAAAATAGCACACAGTCGGCGATCGCGGAACACCCGCGTTGAACCGGACGGCCTGCGGGTACGGCGCGCAGCACGCCAGCCGACAATATTGCGCCGCGTGCGGCGGTTCCCTCGGCCGGCCGCGGAGCGCCGGTGAATCTGGCGCCGCCGCGCAATACCGCGTTACACTGCCGCCTGCACGTCCGGCTGCGCCGGGGCGGGAGATCCGGTGCTGGGAGGGGCGAATGAATTCGCTGCAACAACCACACGAAGTCCCCCTGCGGGGACTACGGAGGTTCGAGGCCGACGCGGGTGTGGCGCTCGGAGCGGACTTCCTGAGAAGCCGCTGCGAGCACCAGAGCATCGGCCTCACGAGAGCCAGTAGTCCGCGAAGGCGGACTTCGTGTGGTTGTTGCCGCGGATTTATCCGCCCTTCACAGCCTTGGCTCGGGCCCGAACCCCGCGGTTCATCCGGATCGAATCACAACGACGCTGCTCGAATGCGATGAGCCTTCCCACCGTGACCGTCACCCTCCCCGACTGGGTGGACTCCGCTGTGGAGATCGGCCGCGCCTACGCCTCGGACGAGGAGAAGATGCGGCTGGCGATCGAGCTGTCGCGGCAGAACGTGCTGCACGCCACGGGCGGCCCCTTCGGCTCGGGGATCTTCGAACGGGAAACGGGAACGCTCGTCACCGTGGGCGTGAACAGCGTGGTGCGGCTGAACAACTGCACGCTTCATGGCGAGATGGTGGCGTTCATGATGGCGCAGGCGCGCCTCGGCCGCTTCACGCTGAAGTCGCCCGGCGGCCCCGAGTACGAGCTGGTGACGAGCTGCGAGCCGTGCGCCATGTGCCTGGGCGCCACGCTCTGGAGCGGCGTCACCCGCGTGGTCTGCGGCGCCCACCGCGACGACGCGCGCCGCCTGAGCTTCGAGGAGGGCCCCGTCTTCCCCGAGAGCCACGAGTACCTCGAGGCGCGGGGGATCGAGATCGTGCACGGCGTGCTGCGCGCCGAGGCCAACGAGGTGCTGGAGCTGTACCGCGCCCGCAAGGGCACCATCTACAACGCCTGAAACGTCCGCCGGATGCCCGCTTCGCTTTCCGAGCACGAGCTGATCGACCAGGAGGCGCGCCTGCGCCGCGCCAACGAGGGCTTCGCCCGCCGCTATCCCGGCGAGGGCGGCGCGCGCCAGCCCGTGCACACCGTGTACGGCGGCGCGCAGCTCTTCCGCTCCGATTCCACGGTGAAACTGGGCCAGGTAGCCCGTCGCGCGCTGGCCGAATACGCGCCCGATCCGGAGACGCTCGCCGCCGCGGTGGGGATGGCCGGCGGGGCTTTCGCCGAGCGCGTCTACGCCCGCGTGGTGGAGAAGCTGGAGCGCGAGCCGGTGGAGGACTTCCGCATCGACTTCGAGGACGGCTACGGCAACCGCCCCGACGCCGAGGAGGACGGCCACGCCGAGTCCGTCGCGCGCGAGGTGGCCAAGGGGCTGTCCGAGGGCACGCTCCCGCCCTTCCTCGGCATCCGCGTGAAGACGCTCAGCGAGGAGCTGCGCGGCCGCAGCGTGCGCACGCTCGACCTCTTCCTCACCACGCTGGTGCGGGCGACGGGCGGCGCGCTCCCGCCCAACTTCGTGCTCACGCTCCCCAAGGTGGCGCTCCCCGAGCAGGTGGACTTCTTCGGCGACGTGCTGCAGGCGCTGGAGCCGCGGCTGGGGCTCTCCACGGGGACGCTGAAGTTCGAGATCATGGTCGAGGTGCCGCAGGCCATCATCGGCGCCGACGGCCGCTGCATGCTTCCCGACCTGGTCCGTGCCGGCGAGGGGCGCATCACCGCCGCGCACTTCGGCACCTACGACTACACGGCCGGCGTGGGGATCACCGCCGCGCACCAGCACATGCGCCACCCCGCGTGCGATTACGCGAAGCACGCGATGCAGGTCTCCCTCGCCGGCACCGGCGTCTGGCTCTCCGACGGGTCCACCACGGTGATGCCCGTCCCCGTGCACCGCGCCGCTCCCGACGGGCCGCCGCTGACACCGCAGCAGCAGGCGGCGAACCGCGAAAGCGTGCACCGAGCGTGGAAGCTGCACTACGACGACGTGCGCCACTCCCTGGTCGGCGGCTTCTACCAGGGGTGGGACCTGCACCCCGCGCAGCTTCCCACGCGCTACGCCGCCGTGTTCGCCTTCTTCCTCGAGAGCGTCGATTCGGCCGGCGCGCGGCTCAAGAACTTCGTGGAGAAGGCCGCGCAGGCCACGCTCGTCGGCGACGTGTTCGACGACGCGGCCACGGGGCAGGGACTGCTGAACTACTTCCTGCGCGGCATCAACTGCGGCGCGCTGACCGAGCAGGAGGCGCTGGAGATGACCGGGCTCACCCTCGACGAGCTGCGCGGCCGCTCCTTCCTCAAGATCCTCAACGGTCGCCGCCTGCTCGGCTGACGCCTATCTTCCGCGGATTGGTCCATCGGCGGCGCTCCTCCCGGGGCGCCGCCGATTTCGCTTCCGCCGCGATGCCGATCACGCTACCTTCATCCCATCTCCCGCCTCGATCTGTCATCCTCATCCCACGGAGACGCGGCCATGCGCAAGGTCCGGCTGAACCTCGACGCGCTGCGGGTGGAGTCGTTCGACACCTCGTCCGACGCGGCGCGCCCGCCTCGCGGCACCGTGCACGCGCGCGGCGTGATCGCCGAGCCGTACTCCCAGTTCCAGCAGTGCGGCTCGTATCCCAACTGCCCCAGCCCGCTCTGTGTCGACACGCCGCTGGCCAGCTGCGACGGCAGCTGCGCGTGGACCTGCGGCGACAGCTGCAACGGCACCTGCAACTCCTGCGTGACCTGCAACACCTGCCAGGAGAGCTGCAACGGCACCTGCTACCTGTGCATCCCGCCGGACCCGCAGATCAACGGCGTCTACGTCGGCGGCTGAAGTCCTTGAACCGATAGGGTTTGGGCGTGTTGGGCGCCGAGACGCCCAAACGGGCTGCGCGCGCCGTAGGCCACGATACCGCTGTGGCCAACGGCGCCGGGCCCCCGGCGGGTTCGTCACCGCCGAGGGCCCGTCTCGATGATCCCGCATCCGCGCCGCCGCCCCGCCGGGGTCCCGGCCCTCCGGGCGCGCATCCCTCACGCAGCGGCGGGGCCGCGGTCGCTCACGCGGTGCATTGCGCGGTGCACTCGTAGCACACGGGGTAGCCCGAGTCGCAGGTCTGGCCGCTACACTGATAGCACACGGGATACCCCGAGTCGCAGCTCGTTCCGCCGCAGGTGGCCGGGTAGCCGCAGCTCGCCTCGGGCGTGGTGTCGAAGCAGAACCGGGTGGCGTCGTTCGCGACGACCGTCCCGTTCTCATCGTCCGCCCCCTGCGTCTGGAAGGGCTCCACGACGAGCTTCTCGGGGTCCAGCCGGAGCTTCTTCATCGTTCTCTCCGCGTTGTGGAGTGGGCTCCCGCCGCGAGAGATTCGCGGCTGGTCGATCCGGTGGGTGATCGCGAAGAACCGGTGTACCGTCCAACACGACAGAGGCTCGTCCAGAACCGGCTGGAAGTCAATGGACGTGCACAGGCGACGAAGCGGTCCGTAGAGCGCCGGCAACGAAAGCGCCCACCGGGATGGCCCGGCGGGCGCGGTCGGGCTCGACGCTCGTCAGTACCATCCCGCCGGGAGCTGCCTCACGATGACGCGCTCCACGTCGTCGGCGTCGCGCTCCAGGTACACGGCGCGGCCGGTGGCGCTGATCGCCACGGGAAGCTTCGTCCCGTTCAGCGTCCCCAGGTAGCGCCCGTCCGGCGTCACCAGGTCGATGGGGCCGGGATCGCCGATGTTCGCGGGCGTGCGCTCGATCCAGATCTTCCCGGACGGCGTCACCACCATCCCCTGGATCGTGCGCACGGTGTCGGCGAACTGCAGCTCGCGCACGCGCTGCTCGATCTGCTCGCGCGACGGTCCCGGCGGCGGCCCCGCCGGCCCGCCCCCACCGCCCGGGCCGCCGCGCACCACCATGATCATCCCCCGCCCGGACCGCATCTGCTCTCGGACCCGTTCGCGCGCGCGCTCGCGGTCGCGCTCCGTGGGCCGGCGTACACGCACGGGGCGCTGGATCCAGCGCACGATCCGGCCGCCCGGGTCCAGCACCTTCACCGTGTAGAGCTGCGTGTGGGTCAGCGCCACGCCGCCGTTCGGCAGCACCCCCCACAGCGTCAGCGGCGAGAACTCCGGCGGCCCGGTGATGCGGAAGTCGAACTGCCCGGGCCCGCTCGACCGCGTCTGCGCTACCATGTTGTCGGGAATCTCGAACAGCCGCGCCGTGCTCCCCGCGCCCGCCAGGCTCACGCGCGAGAGCACCTGGCTCTGCGGCAGCGAGCGGGTGTTGCGCAGCGCCTGCGGCGTCATCATCCCCAGTCCCGGGCGAAGCATGGCCAGCACGCCGCCGCGCGGCTCGGGTGCCAGCACGCGGCCGGGAAAGCCCCACTCGGGCCGCATCGGCACCGTGCGCCGGAACGCGCCGTCGGCCCCGAAGAGGGTGAAGTTCTGGTGGGCCATGTCCAGCACCGCCACGCTCCCGTCCGCAAGGATCGAAAGCGCGGTCGGCACCTCCAGCTCGCCCGGCCCGCCGCCCTTCTTCCCCAGCTGCCGCACGAAGCGCCCGTTGCGGTCGAACACCAGCACGCGCGCGTTGCCGCGGTCCAGCACGTACAGGTTGTCGGCGCGGTCGAACACGGCCTGCTCGGCGTTGTTCAGCATCTCCCAGCTGCGCTCTTCCATCGTGCCGATGCCGAACACGGTGGTGATGCGGCCGCCCAGCGGCCGGTCGCGCTCGGGAAGCCGCACCACGCGCTGGGCGTGCGCGGAGGCGGCCGCCAGCGCGAGCGCCGCCGCCGCGATTCCTGACGTTCGCAGGGACATGGTCGGAGATGGGTTGGAGACGGAATCGATCGCGGCGTCGCCACCGCCGCGGGAGAGTGCCCGTTCGACCCCCGCACGCGCGACGAGCGTTGCCGCCGCAGGATTACGAGACGATGAAGGGCCGCCTCGACGGCGGCCCCTCGCGGCTCACACCAGCTCGAAGGTGGTCTTCCCCTCCTCCACCTCCACGCCGGTGAGCTTCACCTGCACGCGCTCGCCCAGGTCCAGCCACTGCGCGTGCGGTCCGCGCTCCGCCTCGGCGCGCACCGGGGGATCCTCGATCTGCACCTCCACCCGACCGTCGTGGATCCCCAGCACCGTCGCGTGGAAGTGCTCGCCCACGCGCCCGCGCAGCATCCACGCCTCGGCGACGTCGACCACCGCTCGGTCCAGCCGGCTGGCGCGCGTATCGGCGTCGTTCATCACCTTCGCCAGCTGGGGGAGGCGCGCCCGCACCCGCGGATCGGGCCCGCGCCCGGCGAAGAGGTCGGCCACCAGCTCCAGCACGTAGCGGTCGGCCAGGCGGCGGAGCGGGGCCGTGCAGTGCGCGTACACCATCGCCAGCGCGTGATGCTGCGGATCCGCCGGCACCTGGCCGTCGAAGGCCACGTAGTCCGCCCCGCGCATCACCCGCTTGGCCTGCCAGACGAGCGCCGCCGCGTTGGGGTTGGCCAGGTCGATCCCGCGGATGAACTCCGCATAGGAGACGGTGGGCGGCCATGGGAAGCGCAGCGCCTTCGCGGCCCGGCGGAACTTGGCGATCGCGCCCTCCTCCGCCGGCGGCAGGACGCGGAGGATGCCGACCTTCGCCTCGACCATCCGCAGCGCCGCCGCATGGCCGGTCAGCAGCGACACCTGCGAGTTCCAGTCCTCGGACAGGCTGGGCTGCTCGTACTCCAGCTCGTAGCCCAGCCGCGCGGCCGCGGTGCGCTGCACGTGCTGCGTCAGGATCGGCAGGGAGACGCCGCCGCGCTCCGCCTCGCGCTCGCGCCGCCGCTCGCCGAACTCCTTGAGCACCACCAGCGAGTCCGCCCACTCCTCGCCGCGAAACCGGTTTCCGCCGCCTTCGACGTGCTCGAGCGCCTGCTGATAGGTGAGCTGCGCGCGGCTGCGCACCAGCGCCCGCTCCATCGTCCACGACACGATCTCCGCGCGCTCGTCCAGCTCGAACGCGAAGACGAACGCGGGCTTCACCGCACCGGGAAGGAGGCTGGCCGCGCCTTCGCTGAGCGCCGGGGGATAGAGCGACTTCCGGCAGTCGGGCGCATAGAAGGTCGTCCCCCGCAGCCACGCCTCGCGCTCCAGCGGCCCGTCCGCATCCACCCAGAAGCCCACGTCGGCGATGGCGTACCACACGCGGAACCCGCCGCCCGCGCGCTCCAGCCGCAGCGCCTGGTCCAGGTCGCGGCTCCCCGGCGGGTCGATGGTGACGAAGGGGATGCCGGTGAGGTCCGTCCTTCCAGGTGCCGACGCGGGGTCGCTCCGCGCCGCCGCCTCCGCGGCCTGGACGACCTCCGGCGGAAACTCGGCCCGTACGCCGAGCGCCTCGCGCTTGCGCGTGAATGCGGCCTCGATGAGCGCGACGCCGGGGTCGGTTCCGCTGCGAGCGGGCATTTGTCGGCAGGGGAAGACGGGAAACTGCCCAGGGTGGAGACGCCCGACTAACCTGCGGCGTACCCCTGTTCCGCGCCAGCATGCTATGAATTTCGCAGGAACTACTCGAAGGCGGGAAGTGACGCGATCAGCCGAAGAAAGCCCGGCGGGGTGCCGGTGTACTGTAGCACAAGTTTGGTGCAGTTGGATCAACGTGGCGGGAATTAATCGATTTTAGGCGCCTTATGTCCGACCCCTCCGTCCACGTGGGAGATAGTTTCCGCCCGCAGACGCGGAAGCCTCCGCGTCCCATCCCTCAAAAACCCCCAAGGACCGTTCCGATGAAGATCCGTATTGCCGTGCTCGCCGCGATGATCCTGGCCAACGTGGCGGCCTGTGCGCAGTCCCCGACCGCTGTTGATCCGAGCCGCCGTTCCCCGGTGCCTTCCGTGCGCGAGGGCGATGTGACCGACACGACCTCGAGAGGCGGCGGACTCCTCGGGAGCAACCACTGAACCTTAGGTGGCGGCGAGCTCCAACACTCCTGGCGCAGTGAGGACGGCAACGAACCGCCGGGCGAGTTCTGTTGCCGCACTCTCTTCCGCCGAACGGGAGATGCGCGTGGAAGAAGCCGTCTCCCGCTGTGCAGCCTCTAGAACCGCCTCCGCTTCGATCGACACGCGGCCTTCGCCTCGCCTGCGGGCAATCGACATCGCCTCGTCCGCATAGCCGGCCGCAGCCTGCGCGTCTCCAAGCGAGAGCGCGCCGTGCGCAAGGCCGAGAAGCGTTCTGGCCGCGGTCTCACCTGGAATAGCCGGGTCACTCAACAAATCGTCCACCAGTGCGGCGGCCGCGACGAACATCTCGCGGTCGCCAAGCGCTCCTGCCGCACGGCCGACGAGCCCCTGAACGATGGGTCGCACGGCCGGTTCGTCGATCACGTCGGCGAGCGCGAGCGCAACCTGGAGCGCAGCGGCAAACTCGCCGCGCAGCATCCAGTACATCGCCACGTCGTACGCCAGGCGAGGCACGTTCTCATTGCCGGGCTCGTAATTGTCCAGCGCGCGTGCCGCCAGCGTATCCGTGTGGGGCCCAGCCTCGGTCGCCACCTCGATGTCGAACAGGTTGTGATACGATGCAGCCACCAGCTCCCTGACCCCGTGGCGGGTCGCAGCGGCGAGGCAACGCTGGTGCATGCGTCGGGCGGCGGGGAAGTTCCCCCGCTGGAAATGCAGGTTGCCCATGCCGGCCAGCGCGGACGTGAACGCATTCCAGTCCTGCGCCTCCCGGGCCTGCACCGTCGCGCGCGTGTACCAGCTCTCGGCACGGTCGTACTCGGCGAGCTTTCGGGCGACGCGGCCGACGATGAATGCCAGCGACGCCGATTCGGGGGACACCAGGGCGGCGGCCTGCGAGAACTCCAGCACGGTGTGCATGGCGCCGCGCTGCTCGGCCCACGCGGCCACGCGGCGGCAGGCGTTCACCAGGCGCAGCACGTCGGCGCCGGCGGGGTCGCGGAGCAGGTCGGTGAAGACGGACAGGGGGGCGCGGAGCTCGGGATCGACGTCGGCGTGCGCCAGCTCGTCGCGGCGCGTACGGGCGGCGTCGCCGGCGAACAGGGCGGCGCGGCTGCCGGCCGGGGTCTCGGCCCAGAGAAGCACGTTGCGGGCCGAGCGCCAGAGCGTCAGCCCGAGATCGCCGGGGATTTCGTCCAGAATGGAAATGGCCTCCACCCGCTCGATGCCGCGTGTGAGGGCCGGAGGGACGCGCTGCCGCCGGTTCGGGCTGGGCTGGCGGGTGCGGCGGCTGGTGGCGAGGCGCATGTCGGGTTCGAGCGGAAACGGCGGGGCCGGTTGCACGTATCCCGGAAGCGTACGGCGCAAGATAACCGGGCGCAAGCGAAAAGTTCCTGGGCGCCGCGCGCGGGAGGGCGGCGCGCGGCCGTAGAGACAATCTTATACAAACCGTCGCGTTTCGGAACCTCCCCGGTACAATTTCTTTTCACCGTGAACGCATCTGCCGATTCTGCATCAGGTTCGCCCAACCTGACGCTCCGTGGTTTCCTCGTTTTTCCTCCTCGATCTCCGGCCCATCAGTCCGCCCCGGACGCCGTGACGCTGCCGGCGGGGCGCGGGCCGGCTTCGCGCGCGGGGCGGGAGCGCGGTAGATTGGCTGTCGGCTCGCGGGCCTCGGTGTCGCCCAGGACGATGCAGCGACGGCTCGCGGCCGAGATCATCATCCCACCAGTTTGAAACTTTCGGGGCCTGTCCGGCGTGGAGCATGCGTATCCCGCCGCGCGAGGACCGACCCGGAGGCCGCCAACCGTGACCGACACCCGCTTCCACCGACGCCAGGACGACCCGTCTCCGTTTCCGCCGGAGCCGGACTTCGATCCGCGCTGGGAGCACGAGGTGGCGGAGCTCGAGGAAGAGGCGAAGAAGGCCGGTCCCCTCCGCTGGGTGCGCTGGGTGGTGGTGCTGGCCCTCCTGGCGCTGGCGGTGCACCTGATCATGCCGCAGCTGGGCGACCTGCAGGACTCCGCCAGGGTGCTCCGCACCATGCGGCCGTGGGCGGTGGGGCTGGCGATCCTTTCCGAGCTGCTGAGCTACGTGGCGCTGGGCTACATGATGAGGCGCATCGTGGGGCTCACCGGGCAGGTGCTGACGCTGAACCGCGCGTTCGCGGTGACGCTGGCGTCGGGCGCCGTGGGGCTGGTGGCGGGCGGGCTGGTGGGGATCGGCGGGAGCAGCTTCCGCTGGCTGCGCGACGCGGGGATCCGCGCGGAGGGCGCGCTGCTGGCCGGGTGGCTGCCCACGCTGCTGAACGCCGCCACCATCGCCGCGTTCGCGCTGGTGGGGATGGTGGAGCTGGTCATCTTCCAGGATCTGTCCACCACGCTGTGGATCGCGTTCAGCCTGTCGCTGGCGCTGCTGGTGGCGGTGGCCGGGGCGCTGCTCTGGGGCTCCAGCCACCGCGACGCGGCCAAGCGCCGGCTCTGCATGCTGCAGGAGAAGTGGGCGCGGCTGCGGAAGAAGGAGCCGCAGCCGGAGCGACTGTTGGGCACGGTGGACCGCCTCTTCGACGCGTTCCACATCCTCAAGACGCGCGGCTGGAAGGCGCCGGTAGCCGCGGCGGCGATGGGCGTGGTGCTGGACATGGGCGCCATGTTCTGGCTCTTCGTCGCCGCCGGGCACCCGGTGACGCCCGGCAAGCTGCTGTCGGGGTACGCGCTGCCGCTGCTGCTGGGCAAGGTGGCCGTGATCCCCGGCGGCATCGGGCTGGTGGAGGGGACGATGATCGCGCTGTACCACGGCTTCGGCGTGCCGGCGGCCACGGCCACGGTGGTGGTGCTGGCCTATCGCGTGATCGCGTTCTGGATGCCGAACTTCATCGGCTTCGGGATGATCCCCCTGCTGCAGATCCCCACCAAGCGCACCGGCCGCGACATCCCCCCGCGGTGGGGGCGGCGCGAGACGGATCGCCAGCCCACGGAGACGTCGTCGGCCGGATAGATTTCGCCATCTCCCTCTCCATCCCATTCTCCCGCTCGAAGGACGGTCAGCGCGGCACCATGTCGCGCAGGCTGCACAGGCGCAGCTCGGGCACGTGCTCGCGGCCCGCGACGCCGCGGTTGTGGCGAAAGACGCGGCGCACGTCGGTGGGGAGGGTGCGGTCCTCCAGGTACGCGTCGTAGCGACGGATCACCTCGCTCTCGACGGCCAGCAGCGCGCCGCAGGCGGCGGAGAGCACGCGGTGCGAGGGCACCGCTCCGGCGCTCCACCGGCTCGGCGGGACGCCCAGGCCGCGGTCGGTGTAGAGCAGGCCGATCAGCTCGGCGTGGTTGCGCTCGACGGCCGCCCACCCGGCGAACGGCGGCACGGCGCCGAAGTCGCGCGCGAAGCGCTCGTACGCGGCGGACGAGCGGTACTCCTCCTGGATCATCGCATCCATCGCCGCCACGACGGGGTCGACGCGCGGCGCACCATCAGCGCACAGCGCCACGCCGGCCAGCAGCAGGAGCGGAATCGCCATCGTCTGTCTCATCATCCCCCTTCCCTATCGCCCTGATCGACAGATCCACCTGGCGCTGTGCACGCTAGGGCGAGCGGGAGATCGGAATGGACGGGAGATGGAGGGCACTCGCGGCGCGGAAAGCTCCGCGAATGCGTGTGGTGCGGCGCCGGACAGGACCAAGACGACGTTCCGCCGGGCGATCATCTGCCCGGCGATTTCCTCGATCAAAGCCGAAAACCCTCTCCAGCGCGCCGGAGAGGGTTTTCGCGTTTCGGATCGAGATCGATCAGACCGCGACCGGCACTTCGCGTTCGATGGGGCGGCCGGCACGGACCCACTCGGCGTAGTCGCCGGCGAGGTGGACGACGTCGGTGAAGCCGCGCGCCTTGAGCAGCGCGGCTGCGATCCCTGCCCGCGCGCCGGTCTGGCAGTGGACGACCAGCGTACGGTCGCGCGGGAGCTCCCCGAGGCGCTCGGGCAGGCGGCCCAGCGGCAGGTTCACCGCGCCGGGGAGGTGGCCGGGCTCGAACTCCGACGAGTTGCGCACGTCCACGATCTCCGCCGCGCCGGCGGGGCGCAGGGCCTCCAGCTCGTCCGCGGAGATGTAGGGCACCGAGCCCGCGCGGCCGCTCTCGCGCACCGCGGCATCCACCGCCTCGGGGGAGAAGAAGCCGGCGACGTCGTCGATGCCGATCATCGCCAGGTCGCGCACCGTCTCGGCCACGCTCTCGTCCTCGATCACCAGCCACACCGGGCGCCCGTACGGGACGATGGAGCCGGCCCAGGTGACGAACGACTTCCCCAGCGGCACGCTGAGCGTCCCCGGGACGTGGCGCGCGGCGAAGGCCTCGGCGCGGCGCGTGTCGAGCACCGTCTCGCCGGCGGCGGCGAGGGCGGCCAGCTGCGCGGCGGGAAGGCGGCGCGGCGCGCGGAAGCCGCCCAGCACGCGCGGCCCGTCGCGGTTCACCCGCTTCATCTCCGCGAAGTACATGGGCGGCTCGGGCTGCCCGGCCAGCACCTCGCGCACGAACGCGTCCTCGTCGTCGGCCGCCAATCCCCAGTTGAACAGCTTCTCGTAGCCCAGCGTGCTGGAGGGGACGGCGCCGAGCGCCTTGCCGCACGCCGAGCCGGCGCCGTGCGCGGGCCACAGCTGCACCCAGTCCGGAAGCGCGGCCTTGAAGCGCCGCAGCGAGGCGAACAGGGTGCGCGCGCCGGCCTCCATCGTTCCCGCGTAGTGGGCGGCGCGCTCCAGCAGGTCGGGGCGGCCGACGTCGCCGACGAACACGAAGTCGCCGGTGAACACGCCCATGGGCCGGTCGGCGCCGGCGGTGTCGGTGACGACGAGGCAGACGTGCTCGGGGGTGTGCCCCGGGGTGTGCATCACGTCGATGCGCACGTTGCCGACCATGAAGCGCGACCCGTCCTCCATCAGCACGGCGCCCGCATCCTTCGCCCAGCGATAGCGCCACTCCTCGCCGCCCTCGGCGGAGAGGTAGGGCGTGGCGCCGGTGCAGCGGGCCAGCTCGCGCGCGCCGGAGACGAAGTCGGCGTGGATGTGCGTCTCGGCGACGTGGGTGATGCGGAGCTTCTCGCGCGCGGCGGCGTCGAGGTACCGGCCGACGTCGCGGTTGGGATCGACGACCAGCGCCTCGCCGGTGGCGTCGCACCCCACCAGCCAACTCGCGTGCGCCAGCTTCTCGTCGTAGAAACGCTTGAGGATCATGGAGATGCAGGTCAATGGATCCCGTCGGCGCGCCATCGGCTCGCGGCGCGCGAAGAAGGTCTGCCCGCGCGCCGGTGCCGTCAAGTGCGCCGTGCGGACGGGAACGCCGCGGCGACCCGGCGTGCGCGATCCCGCCGCCTCACGTCCCGAAGCGGCGGGATCGCACGCGCTCAGACGGCGGCGAGCACCGGCGCCGGCTCGACCGCCAGCGCGTTGGCCACGCGCCGTACGCCCCACACGCGCCGCGCGGCCGTCTCCGCGGCATGCCGCCCCGCGACGGTGGGGACGGCGCCGGTGAGGGTGACGTCGCGGCCGCGCACCGTCACCGCGACCGTCGCGGGGTCGATCTCCGGCTCCCACGCCAGCTCGTCGAGCACGTCGCGCTGGAGCTCGGCGGGCGTCCTCATTCCCATCTCCCGCTCGTCCGCGCTCACAGCGCCAGCGCGGGCCGCGGCGCGATCTCCAACGCCGGCTCCGCCACGAGGCGCGGGGCGACGGCGACGGCCGCGCGCGGGACGACGAGGACGTTGCAGCAGGCGCCGCGCAGCGTGGCCGCCGCGGTGCTTCCCAGCGCCAGGCGCGAGAAGCCGGAGCGGCCGTGCGTCCCCAGCACGACCAGGTCGGCCTGCCACTCCTCGGCCTCGCGCACCACCTCGCGCGCCACCTCGCCGAAGCGCACGCGCGGCTCGATGCGGGCGCCGCGCGGGCGCTCGGCGACGAACGCGCGCAGCTCGGCCTGTGCCTCCTCGCGGAGCGCGTCTTCCTTGAGCGGCGGCGGGAGGAGGACGTCGAACCACACCACCATCAGCGTGCGCAGCGCCAGCCGGTCGCCGAACAGCGCGACGGCGGTGTCGGCGCCGCGGTCGTGCAGCCGCGCGCTCTCGTGCGACAGGTCGGTGGTCAGCAGCACGCGGCGCACGGGCGCGGCGAACGGCTGGTGCACCACCAGCACGGGCACCGGCGAGCCGCGGATCACCCGGTCGGCCGTGGTCCCCAGCAGGTTGCGCCAGAACCGTCCCCGCCGCGTGGCGCCGACGACGATCAGCCCGGCGTGCTCACGCGAGGCGAGCTCCACCAGCGTGCGCCCGGGCGAGCCCTCGACGGAGTGGCAGCGGATGCGGTCGTAGCCGAATCGCGCGACCTGCGCCTCGAGCCGGGCCAGCACGTCGCGCCCGTAGCGGCCGCGCAGCTCCTCGTCCACGTACGGTACGTACTGGGCGTAGGCGGCCAGCACGGGCGTGGGGATCTCGTACACGTGCACCACGTGCAGCAGCGCGCCGAGCCCGCGCGCCAGCTCCACCGCGGGGGCCAGCACCGGGTCCTCGCCCGCGTGCGGATGCGCGGGGTCGTCGTGCGCCAGCGTGGCCACGCCGACCACGATGGTCCGGATGGATTCGGGCATGGGGTCCTCCCGCGTGCGTCGGTTGGGCGGGTGCGCTCGATCAGGGGCGCACGTCCGCATGCATCCCAAGGTTGCGGGCGGCGGGGAACGGCGGGTGTCGGGGGATGGCGGGCGGCGTGTCGGGGAGCGTCCGCATCGTCTCCCAATGCGGCGGCCGGAAAACAGAAAGTCTCACACGGAGGGAACAGAGGAAACGGAGGACTGAACGATCAGTTTCTCCGTTTCCTCCGTTCCCTCCGTGTGAGATTTCTTTTGGATCGGCTTGCTGACGGGGAAGTCAGTCCGTCGCGCGGGGGAGGGTGACGGTGAAGACGGAGCCCGTGCCCTCCTCGCTCCGGACCGTCAGGTCGCCGCCCATGGCGCGGGCCAGCTCGCGCGAGATGGCGAGCCCCAGCCCCGTCCCCTCGGCCGGGTGCGTCAGGCTGCGGCCCACCTGCACGAACGGCTCGAACACCTGGTCGATCTGGTCGGCGGGGATGCCGATCCCCGTGTCGCGGACGAGGATGCGCACGCGGTCGCCCTCGGCCTGGTGCTCCAGGGTGATACGCCCGCCGGACTCGGTGAACTTGATGGCGTTGGAAAGGAGGTTGAGGAGGATCTGCTCCACCTTGGGCCCGTCGGCCAGCGCGGCGACGCCGGGTCCCTCGCGCACCTCCATCTCCACCCCCTTCCGCTCGGCCGAGACGGCCACCATCTGCGCCGCGGCGGCAATGGACTCGCGCAGGGGCACGGGATCGCGCGCGTAGGTGACCTCGCCCGCCTCGAGCCGGCTGAAGTTGAGGATGTCGTTGATCAGCCCCAGCAGGTGCTGCTGGTTGCGCTGCACCCGCTCCAGCGCGCTCTTCTGTCCGGGGGTGATGGGGCCGTGCACGCCCATCGCCAGCAGCTCGGCGTAGCCGCCGATGGCGTTCAGCGGCGTGCGCAGCTCGTGCGACATGGCGGCCAGGAACTCGCTCTTCATCCGGTTGGCCTCTTCGGCCTCGCGCTTCCGCTGGTCGAGCTCCTCGGCCTGCACCCGCAGCCGCTCGTTGAGCTCGGCCAGTTCGGTGGCGCGCTCCTCGGCCATCACCCGGCCCGTCTCCTCGGCGGCAAGGCGGCGGGCATCCTCCACCGCGCGCAGCTCGCCGGCGCGGCGCTCGGTCAGGTCGCGCGTGACCTTGGCGAAGCCCACCAGCTCGCCGCCCTCGCCGCGCAGCGCGGTGATCACCACGTTGGCCCAGAAGCGCGTGCCGTCCTTGCGCAGCCGCCACCCCTCGTCCTCGAAGCGGCCCTCCTCCTCGGCCACCTCCAGCTCCCACCACGGCTTGCGTGTGGCGATGTCCTCGGGGGGATAGAAGACGGAGAAGTGCTGCCCGATGATCTCGTCGGCCGTGTAGCCCTTGAAGCGCTGGGCGCCGGGGTTCCAGGTGAGGATGTGGCCGGTCTTGTCGAGCGCGAAGATGGCGTAGTCGCGGACGCTCTCGATCAGCAGGCGGTGCAGGTCCGCCAGCATGGTCGAGCCGTCGGACCCCTGCCGGTCGAGGGAGTCGGGGTCGAATCCCTCGTCGCCGGGAGTCCAGCCGGGAAGGTCCGATGGGGTGTTTTCCGACATGGGCAAGTCGTGTCCGCCGTCCGCGACTCCGGGATCCCCGCGCAAACAGGAGCATGGCACGCGACTCACGTGCCAGAAGATACGCGGTGTATCCCGTTCCAAACATTGTACATGTGCCGGAGCGGCGAGATCCTCCGGCCCCGGGCGCGCTGCCGTCGCTCCTCAGGCGCCGTACTTCTTCAGCCGGTGGGCGTGCGCCAGGAGCACCGGCATCAGGTCCTCCGCCAGGAGATGGCCCAGCCCGCCGCGCATGCACGGCCGCTCGCCGAAGCTCGCCACCTCGTCGGGGCGCGCGGCGGCGGGCGCCCACACGAGGAGGGGGACGGGATGGAAGGAGTGCGCCCGCATCCGCGCCGGCGTGGAGTGGTCGCCGGTGACGCAGACCACGTCCGGGCGCAGCGCCAGGATCTCCGGGAGCGCCGCGTCCAGCGCCTCGATCGCCCCGCACTTGCGCGCGAAGTCGCCGTCCTCGCCGCTGCTGTCGGTGGGCTTGTGGTGCACGAAGAAGAAGTCGTGCTCGCCCCAGTGCCGCGCCAGCGCCGCCATCTGCTCGTCGATGGTGCTCCCCGCGTCCAGCACCGTCATCCCCACCAGCCGCGCGAGCCCGCGGTAGGTGGGATAGAGCGCCAGCGCCGCCGCGCTCACCCCGTACGCGTCCGCGAAGGACGGGAAGTGCGGGAGGGCGGAGAAGCCGCGCAGGAGCAGGTAGTTGGCCGGATGCTCGTCGCGCAGGACGTCGCGCGCCTGGCGCAGGAGGTCGGCGGCGGCGCGGGCGGTCCGCTGGCTCGGCGGGTCGTCGCCCTGCGGGTCGACGGGGCGGAGGCCGGTCTCCAGCGGATCGGTGTCGTTCACCCGGTCGCCCAGGCCGGGGGCGCGGAAGCGGACGGCCATGCGGTAGTCGCGCACCGGCTCCAGCGTCAGCTCCACGCCGGGGACGGAGACGGCGCCGCGCAGCTTCTCCACCAGCCGCGCGCATTCCTCGGTGGAAATGCGGCCGGCGCGGCGGTCGGCCACGGTGCCGTCGTCCGCCAGCGTGCAGAAGTTGCCGCGCACCGCCACGTCGCCGGGCCCCACCTCCATTCCGATCCCCAGCGCCTCGAGGATGCCGCGGCCGACGGGGTGGGCCACCGGATCGTAGCCGAAGAGCGCCAGGTGTCCCACGCCCGACCCCGGCGTGATCCCCGGCGCCACGGGCACGGAGAGGCCGACGGTCCCCTCCGCCGCCAGCCGGTCGAGGTTGGGCGTGGCGGCCGCCTCCAGCTCCGTCGGACCGCCGGGCTCCATCGGCAGTCCGCCCAGGCCGTCCATCACCACCAGCACGATCTTCGTCGGCGCGGGCTCCAGCAGCCCGTGCAGCAGCGCCTGCCCCGGCGTAAGAGGCACCCGTTCGTCGCTCACGCACCCGTCTCCGTCCGCGGTCCGGCCCCCCGATTTGCGAGAAGCGCGCCCGAAGGCGGCCGCATCGTGACGAACCGCCACGATCCGTCGAGTCGGACGCGAATCCATGTGCTCCCTTGCGATTCGGGTACGATCTCGATCGCGCGGACCCCGGGAGATTTCCCGCGGGTACACACGACCGTGGGCGCGACGCACCCGTTCCTCGTTGCGGTGCAAGGGGTTATCTTTCCGCCACGCCGGCCCTCCCTTCCGCCGGCCGTCAACTCCACCGGAATCAGAGACCACGAATGGCGAAGAAGAGAAGCGCGTTTTCGTCCCTGCTCATCCTGGCGGTGCTGTTCGGGGCGTTGTGGATGTACTTCACCCCGTACCTGGCGATGAGCCGCCTGCAGAAGGCCGCGAAGGAAGGCGACACCGAGACGCTGAACGAGCTCGTCGACTTCCCCGCGCTGCGCGAGAGCGTGAAGACCAACGTGCGCTCGGCCGTGGAGCACTCGGTGGGCCGCCGTGGCAACCCGCTGGGCGTGCTGGGCGGCCTGCTCGCCGGCGCGGTCGCCAGCCCGCTCGTGGACGCGTTCGTGACGCCCAGCGGCATCGCCGCGCTGACGCAGGGCGAACGCCCCGGCAGCCACCGCGACGGCCACTCGGACGCGCGCGTGCGGGTGAAGGACGTGAAGGTGAAGCGCGGCTACGAGGGCGTGGACCTGTTCGTGGTGCACTTCGTGGGCAAGAACGACGGCGCCGAGCGGATGGCGCTGCTGCTGCGCCGCGACGGCCTGATCCACTGGCGCCTGAGCGGCATCCGCCTCCCCGCCGCGCGGGACGCGAACTGATCCGCGGATCGGCGGAAGATCACGAAATGCGCCCCGGCTCGACATGAGCCGGGGCGTTGTTGTCTGCTCCTCATCTCGATTCTCCCAGACTGCGGGAGACAGGGGAGAACTCAGCGCGGCGACGGGACTTGCGTGAGGGATGCGCGCCCGAAGGGCCGGGACGCCGCCGCGCGTGCACCATCGCCGGCAACCCGCGGAGATTCCGGGCGCGGCGGTGGCCCGGCGCGGTTGGGCACAGCGGTATCGTGCCCTACCGCGCGCGCAGCCCGGTTCCGCGTCTCGGCGCGGAACACGCCCGAATCCGCAGTTCATCACGCTCCGCGGTACAGCGCGCACCCTGTACGAACGGCCGGTGGCGAAAAATTCGCGATCGCCTACATTCACCGCGCAGAGCCTCTCGCACCGTTCGGAAAGACCGGTCCGTGTGGAGGTGCGGGGAGGGGAGTTGGACCTGAAACCCGATGGGAGGTGCATGATGCCGTTCACCCTGCCGGATCTGCCGTACGCGTTCGACGCGCTGGAGCCGCACATCGACGCGAAGACGATGGAGATCCACCACGACAAGCACCACAAGACCTACGTAGACAACCTCAACGCCGCGCTCGAGAAGCACCCCGAGTTCGACGCCGGGAACGACGTCGACGACCTGCTGCGGCGCATCGGCGAGGTGCCCGAGGACATCCGCACGGCCGTGCGCAACAACGGCGGCGGGCACAGCAACCACAGCATGTTCTGGCAGATCATGGGGCCGGGCGGCGGCGGCGAGCCCACGGGCCCCATCGCCGAGGCCATCAACGCCACCTTCGGCGGCTTCGCGGGGCTGAAGGAGAAGCTGGTGAACGCCGGGAAGGGGCGCTTCGGCAGCGGGTGGGCGTGGCTGGTGGTGAATGGCGGGCGCCTGGAGGTGACCGACACCGCCAACCAGGACAGCCCGCTGATGGACGGCAAGTTCCCGGTCCTGGGGATCGACGTGTGGGAGCACGCCTACTACCTGAAGTACCAGAACCGCCGCCCCGACTACCTGGACGCCTGGTTCAACACCGTCAACTGGGACGAGGTGAACGCCCGCTACAAGCGCGGCGCCGGCGCGAGCTGAACGCTCTCCGCCCCGTTTTACATACAACGCGCCCCCGCCGGCTACCGGAGGGGGCGCGTCGTTCATTATGGGGGCATGCGCAACCCGCCCGACACCCTGAGCCCCGTCGCCGCAATCCCGGCGGCGGGGCGCTCTGCTACCCGGCTCCGCAGCACGTCCGCGAATCCGTGGCGAGCGCTTGCGCGTGCGAGGGCGCCGGGACGATGTTGGCAGGCCGCCGCACGATTGGGGACCCGACGAGCGCCCACCCGTTCCGGAGAAACGCAAACGGCGCGCGGCGTGCCCAGCGGCATCGTCGCCGCACCATCGTCACCCGCAGACCACGGGAGAAGATCATGCGCAAGCTCACGCTCCATCTCGAAGCGTTGAACGTCGACTCGTTCGACACCGGCTCGGCCGAGGACCGGCGCGGCACCGTG
Organism: Longimicrobium sp.; assembly: GCA_036377595.1. Lineage (NCBI taxonomy): Bacteria > Pseudomonadati > Gemmatimonadota > Longimicrobiia > Longimicrobiales > Longimicrobiaceae > Longimicrobium > Longimicrobium sp. The sequence continues at coordinate 70,293 of DASUYB010000103.1, forward strand.
CGCGGTCACGACACGCGCGTCACCGAGTTCTGCGCCACGCCGTACTCGCCGTGCAAGCCGACGCAGGCCGCGGGGTGCCACACGTACACCTGCGCGCGCCACGACGACGAGATTCCCGCCGCCATGGGCGAGCCGCAGCTGCCGCCGCAGTGACCGGCATCGCTTGATCTCACGCGGAGACGCGGAGACGCGGAGGAGCTTCCCAGCCACCTCCGCGCCTCCGCGTCTCCGCGTGAGACTTCTTTCCTTCACCCCCACTTCTCCAGGAACCGCATCAGCGCGGCCTCCTCGGGATAGTAGCGGCCGGGGTTCGCGTCGTCGGGGCGCGGCGCCTCGCGCATCAGCGGCGCGATCGTCTTTCCCTGCAGGTAGCGGTCGAACACGGCGGGATGGATGTACGCGCTGCGGCAGACCGCGGGCGTGTTCCCCAGCTCCGTGGAGACCAGCTTGCACGCCAGCACCACGTTCTTCTTCGCCTCGCGCTCGTTCTTTGCCGGGCCCAGGTCCGCCAGGATGGTGGCCGCGCGCACGGTCCCGCCCCAGGTGCGGATGTCCTTGGAGGTGTAGCGCTCGCCCAGCAGCTCCTTGAGGTAGCGGTTCACGTCGGTCGCGGTGACGTTCCGCACCCTGCCGTCCTCGTCCACGTACTTGAACAGCCGCGGGCCGGGAAGCTTCATCACCTCGCGGATCACCTCCACCAGCGGCGTGCCGGCCACCACCTTGCGCGTGTCGATGGACTTCTTCCCGACGTAGCGGAAGAGCAGGTCGTCGCCTTGGATGGTGAGGTTCTTCCGGCGCAGCGTGGCGATGCCGAAGGTCTTGTTCTTCACCGCGTACTTCTCGCTCCCCACGCGGAAGAAGCCGCGCTGCATCAGCCGGACGATCAGCGCCAGCACCTTGTCACGTCCCACGCCGGGCTGGCGGAGATGCGCCTCCGTGGCTTCGCGCAGGCGCGGGAGGTCGCGCGCGTAGTGGAGGAGGCGGCGGTACTTGCGGCGCGCACCCCTGGCCACGGCGTCGGGGTGATAGCGGTACTGCTTGCGCCCCGCCGCGTCGATCCCCCACGCCTGCACCTTGGCGCTGGCGTCGGCGGCCACGTGCACGTCGGTCCACGCGGGGGGGATGGCCAGCGCGCGGATGCGGGCCAGCGCGGCCTCGCTGCGCAACGGCTTCCCGTCCGCGCGCAGGTAGGTGAAGCCCTCCTCGGGCGTTCCCCTCCGCCTCCACCATCGCTCCGCCGCCGGCTTCCTGGTCGCCATGCGGCGCCAGCAGATACAAGGAATGTTCCGGGTTCTGCCCTTTGAGGAGCGCGAACTCGGGCTCTCCCGGCGGCTGAACCCGCAGCAACAACGACGAAAAGCCTCGCAAACCGCGCGAGGCTTTCTGCATCGACCGCGATACTGGCGCGGGGAGCGACCGGATCGCCGGGATATGGTAAAAGCGGAGGACGCGGAGAATGATCTTCTCCGCGTCCTCCTCGTCTCTGCCTGAGCCGTCGATCGATGCCGCGCGCTTCAGTCGTCCGGGCGGCGCGGCGCCAGCGTGTTGCGGATGCGCTCGAGCTCGGTGCGCAGGTCGCGGATGGTGTCGCCGCGCTCGGCCCAGGCGCGGCGCAGGCGGGCGATCTCGGCGGCCGTGGCGGCGTTCGGCGCGTTCTCGCCGGGTCCCTGCGGCGTCGGCCGCGTGGCGACCACGGCGGTGTCGCATGCCAGCGCCCCGCCGGCGCGCTCGGCGCAGGGCGCGCGCAGCGTGCGCACCAGGCGCAGCAGCGACGAGGCCTCGCGCCGGTAGCCGCCGCGCAGCGACTGGATCGAGTCGTCCGCCAGGTACATGGCCAGGTGCTGCTCGGCCAGCTGCGTGTTGGGCCCGGTGCGCGGGTCCAGGTTCAGCAGCCCCAGGAAGTAGCGCGCCTCATGCCCCTCGTGCGTCCGCGGATACTCGGTCGTGAGCCGCTGGTAGAGCGCCTGCGCCACCCGCACCGAGTCGCGCGAGTAGGCGTCGAACGCCTGCACCCACAGCCGCTGGCGCTCGGCGTCGCCGGGGCCGGACGAGCGCCGCCCGATACCCAGGGTGGCACAGGCGGCCAGCAGCGGCAGCGCGAGCAGAAGGCGCAGCGTCTTCATCGGCGTACGGCCACGGGATGGGGCTCGGCGGCGCGCGGGGCGGGCGGCCGCTCGGGAAGTGTCACCCGGAACATCGTCCCTTTTCCGACCTCGCTCTCTGCAGTGATCGTGCCCCCGTGGGCCTCCACGATCTCGCGCGCGATGGCCAGGCCGAGCCCCGATCCCACCGAGCGCGCCGCCGACCCGTCGACCTGGTAGAACTTCTCGAAGATTCGCGGCAGCTTGTCCGCCGGGATCCCCACGCCGGTGTCGCGCACCTCCACCCGGAAGCCGGCGCCGTCGCGCTCCGCCACGAGTGAGATGCGGCCGCCGTGCTCGGTGAACTTGAAGGCGTTGGAGAGAATGTTCCCCAGCACCTCGTTCAGCCGGTCGGCGTCGCCCTCGATGTTGACCGGGACGTCGTCGGCCACGTGCACGGTGAAGTCGATCCCGTTCTGGAAGGCCAGCACGCGGAAGCCGCTGGTCAGCTCGTCCAGGAAGTCGCGCACGTTGATGCGGCGCAGCTCCAGCCGCCCGCCCCCCGCCTCGAAACGGGAGATGTCGAGCAGGCGGTGGACGAGACGGGTGAGGCGGTCCACCTGGTCGGAGACGGCCTCCAGCGTCTTCTTCTGCTGGTCGTTCACCTCGCCGTAGATGCCGTCGGCCAGCAGCGAGACGTAGCCGCGGATCACGCTCAGCGGCGTCTTGATCTCGTGGCTGGCCACCGACACGAACTCGGCCTTCAGCCGGTCGAGCTCGGTCAGCTGCTCCGTCATGGTCGAGAACGAGCGCGCCAGCTCGCCGATCTCGTCCGAGCGCTCGGTGGGGATGTGCACGTCGGGCTCGAAGTCGCCCCCGGCCACGATCTTCATCCCCCGCCCCAGCTCGTCGATCGGCCGCAGCATCGCCCGCGTCATCAGGATCCCGATGACGATGGTCCACCCGAGGGCCAGCGCAAGGGCGATGAGTGTGGTGTTCCGCGACGTGTTGGCCAGCTCGGTCGCGCGCTGGAGACGCTGCTGGGCCTCCGCGTCGACCGCGTCCTCGATGGGCTTCAGCCGCTCGCCCATCCGGCTGTATGCGGGCGACACGATGCGGTTGCGGAACTCGTTCTGCGCTTCGAGCGAGGGAAACGGCAGGTTCGAGAACTCCTGCCGGATGATCCGCTTCAGCATCGACCACTGCGCCTCGGCGTCGGCCACGGCCTGACGATACTCGGCGCCGTGGCTGCGAGCCTGGTCGCGGAGGATCCTGATGTCGCCGTCACCCCGCATCATGGCCGTATCGGCGGTCTGGCGCCACAACTCCGCCGTGTCGCGCGAGATGTTGATCAGCACCACCACGTTGTCGTCGGCCGACTGGAGCGCCTCGAGGTTCTTGCGCAGGCTGCCCACGGCCGACGTGGCCACGTTGTCGCGCAGCTGCAGGTCGCGGGCGATGCGGTGGACCGTGTTCAGCGAGAAGTACGCGTAGGCCGCGGGGATCGCGAGGATCACCGTGATCGCGACCAGCGTCAGCACGATGCGCTGCCGGAGCCTCATCGCCCCATCTCCGGCGTAGGCGCGCGCGGAGACGGCGCGGCGGGGTGTGCCCGGCGCGCAAACATCTGTTGTGTGGTCTCCTCGAACCCCGAAAGGGTCATCCGTCCGCCGAATCCGTCTGTGCGGGAGTCGCGCGTGCACCCGTGGGCGCGGGGGAGATTGACGGCACACGGGCGTCCGCCGTCACGCCCCGGGGGTGACGCAAGAGGCGTGTCACCCGTCCCCCCGCGCCGCGGTTCCGCCGCCCGCCCGCTCGCGCCGCTTGACCTCGTCCCAGAGCCGGTCCAGCTCCTCCAGCGTGGCCTCGCCGAACACCACCCCGCGCTCCGCCGCCAGCGCCTCCACCGCGCCGAAGCGGCGCGCGAACTTCTCGTTGGCGCGGGAAAGCGCGGAGGTGGGATGCGCGTCCGCCAGCCGCACCAGGTTCACCACCGCGAAGAGGAGGTCGCCCAGCTCCTCCTCCAGCCTGGCGAAGTCGCCCGCCTCCAACTCGTGGCCGACCTCGTCCACCTCCTCGCGCACCTTGTCCCAGGCGCCGCGCCAGTCGCTCCAGTCGAAGCCGAACTCGGCCACGCGCGCCTGCACGCGGTAGGCGCGGGTCAGCGGGTCCAGCCCGCCGGGGACGGCGTCCAGGATGGCGTCGGCCGCGCCGCGCTCCGAGCGCTCGCGCGCCTTGATGGCGTCCCACGGCTCGTGAGGGCCGCCGTACAGGTGCGGGTGGCGTCGGCGCATCTTTTGCTCGACGCCGCGCACCACGTCTTCGCGGCCGAAGAGCCCCGCCTCCTCGGCCATCACGACCTGGAAGGCCACGTTCAGCAGCAGGTCGCCCAGCTCGTCGCGCAGCGCCGCGTGGTCGCCGGCGGCGATGGCGCGGGCCGCCTCGTGCGCCTCCTCGAGCAGGTAGGGCTGCAGCGAGAGCGGGGTCTGCGCCGCGTCCCACGGGCAGCGCGCGCGGAGGAAGGCGGCCAGCGCCAGCGCGCGGTCCAGGACGCCGCCCGCGGGCGCGTCGGGGTGCGGGTTTTCGGCTTGCGACGGGCTCACAGGCGGCCTAGAATACCGGTTTCGTGTCTGATCCGTCAACCGCGGTTTCGAGGGCCTGGGTCGAGGTGGACCTGGGCGCGCTGAAGGCCAACCTGCGCCGGGTGCGCGATGCCGCGCCCGGCGCGGGCATCGTTCCCATGCTGAAGGCCGACGCCTACGGGCTGGGGATGGCGCAGGTGCTCCGCGCGGTGCTGGCCGAGCTGGCGCCCGGCGGCGGCCCCTGGGCGCTCGGCACCGCCTCGGTGGCCGAGGGCGAGGCGCTCCGCGCGCTGGGGTGGGCAGGGCGCATCGTCGTCGTCACCCCCACGCCGCCGGGCGAGGAGCGCCGCGCCGCCGAGGCCGGGCTCACCCTCGCCGTCTCCGACCTCGACGCGCTGGACCGGTGGGCCGCGGCCGCCCGAGCGGCGTCGCGGCCCCTGTCGTTCCACGTGGAGATCGACACCGGGATGGGGCGCGCCGGCTTCCCCGTCGCCGGCGTCCGCGAGTGGGGTCCCGCCGTCGCGGAGCGGTCGGGGGATCTTATTGCGTGGGAAGGGTGTTTTACGCACTTCCATTCCGCGGACGAGCCGGACCTGGGCCCCACCGAGACCCAGGTTCGCCTGTTCCGGGAGGCGCTGGCGGCGCTTCCGCCGGTGCCGGAGGGCGCGCCGGAACGGGTGGTCCACTGCGCCAACAGCGCGGCGGCGCTCCGCCGCGGCGGCTACGGGATGGACCTGGTGCGCCCGGGGATCTTCCTCTATGGCGGCCGCGCCGGCCCGGGAACGGAGCCGGAGCCCGTGGCCGCCGTCCGCGCCCGGGTGGCGCGCGTGGCCGACGAGCCGCCCGGCGCCACCGTCGGCTACGGCGCGACGTACCGCGCCAGACGGGCCGAGCGCTGGGCCACGCTGTCGATCGGCTACGGCGACGGGCTCCGGCGCGCGCTGGCCACCGCCGGCGGCCAGGCGCTGCTGCACGGGCGCCGCGTGCCGATCGTGGGCCGCGTCTCGATGGACGTCACCGTGGTCGACGTGACGGACGTTCCCGAGGCGAGGGTGGGCGACGCGGCCACGCTGGTGGGGCGCGACGGCCCCGAGGAGATCCGGGTGGACGAGGTGGCCGCCCGGCTGGACACCATCAGCTACGAAATACTGACCGGGCTGAGTCCGCGCCTGCCGCGCGTGTACCGCGACGGGCCCGGGCCGAACCCCTGAACGCTGCACCGAATGCCGTTTCCCAGACTTCCCGCGCGGGCCGCGCTCGCGCTCCTTCCCCTGCTGGCGGCCGCCGCCTGCAAGGACCAGACGCCCACCCTGACGGGCGACGAGTTCTTTCCCGGCGGCAGCCGCCCGGTGACGCTCGAGGCCATCATCCCCGCCGCGCAGTACCTGCAGACCATCGGCGCGTTCAGCGGCTACGAGAACGCGCGCACGCTGTCGGAGCAGGTGGTGGCCAACCAGTACCAGGGGGTGCTGAGCGCGCACGCGCTGCAGCGCTTCGACTTCCCCGACACGCTCACCTACTCGCAGAACGGCAACAGCCTGACCGACACGCTGTACGGCGTGCGCAGCGCCAGGCTGGTGGTGTTCGTGGACTCGCTGGGAAGCCAGACCACCGGCACCACCACGCTGCAGGCGTTCGACCTGGCGCAGCGCTACGACGCGCTGACGGTGACCTGGGACTCGGCGTTCAACACCGACAGCGTGCACACGCTGTGGACCACGCCGGGCGGGACCACGGGGCCGCTGCTGGGGCAGGGCACGTACAACGCCGCCGCCAGCGACTCGGTGGTGATCAACATCGACTCGGTGTCGGCGGCGCGGATCCGCCCGGACTCGTTCCCCGGGATCCTGCTGGCGGTGAACCCGGGGCGGCGGCTGCAGGTGGTGAGCTCGGTGCTGCGCCTGGCCGCGCGCCCCAGCAACGCCCCGCGCGACACCACCATCACCGTGGAGATCGCCGCGGCCGAGCCGGCCTTCGTCTTCACCCCGCAGCCGCCGGTGCCGGCGGGAAGCTGGCTGGCGGGCGGGGTGGCGGCGGCGCGCACGCTCTTCACCGTGGACCTGGACCAGCCGCTCCCCGGCTGTCCGCCCACGCAGACCTGCGCCACGGTGAGCCTGAAGGACGTGGAGCTGAACCGCGTGTCGATCCTGCTGAAGCCGCTGCCGCCGCCGGCCGGGTTCGACCCGCTGTCGCCGGTCACGCTCACGCTGTGGACGGTGGACGAGCCGGCGCTGGGGCGGCGCGCGCCGCTGCTGCAGCTGGCGCTGGACGCCGACCGGCCGGAAAACTCGTTCGTGAACCACGCGCCGGCCGACACCGTGGTGGAGCTGCCGATCACGCTGCTGGCGCGGCAGGCGGCGGCCGACGACAGCCTGCAGCGCTCGTTCGCGCTGCTGGGGCAGACGCCGCCGGTGCAGGGCCTGTCGTTCCGCACCTTCGGGATGGTGCGCTACGACCCGCTGCCGCGGCTCCGCATCGTGTACACGCTTCCCACCCGTCCGCAGCTTCCATGATCCGTCTCGTGTCGCGAGGGGCTGCCGCGGCGGCCCTCCTCTTTGCCCTGCCGGCGGCCGGGCAGAGCCTGCTGGCCAGCCGCGGGCTGGGCTATCCGCTGGAGCCCATCGACGCGCGGTCGCGCGCGCTGGGCGGCATCACCACGGGGCTGTCGGACCCGCTGCCGTCGCTGGTGAACCCGGCCACCGCGGCGGGGATTCCCGTCCCCGCGTTCCTGGTCACCTTCCAGCCCGACCACTACGACGCCACGGCGGGCGCGGTGCAGACCTCGGGGAGCACCGCGCGCTTCCCGCAGCTGCTGGGCGTGTTCCCCGTCTCCGGCCGCCTGGCGGTGCAGCTGGGCTATGGCTCGTACCTCGACCAGCACTGGCAGGTGGAGCAGAACGACTCCATCGACCTGAGCACCGGGCGCACGGCGGTGAACGACCGCTTCGTCTCGTCGGGCGGGGTGGCGCGCTTCCAGGGCGGGATCGGGTACCGGGTGACGGAGCGGCTGTCGGTGGGCGGGGCGCTCGACGTGTTCACCGGCGCGGCGCACGACAGCGTGGTGCGCACCATCACCGGGCTGCAGCCCGCCACCAGCGTGGTCACCTACACCTACTCGGGGATCGGCGCGGGCGCCGGCGCGCGCTTCCAGCCGCTGACCAACCTCAGCCTGTCCGCTGCGGTGCACGGCGGCGGGCACATCCGCGCCACCTCCGACTCCACCGGCACGGAGACGAAGGACTACACCAACCCGCTGAGCGTGGACGCCGGCGCCAGCGCGCTGCTGCTGGGGAACACGATGCTCGTGGCGTCGGGCCACTGGGCGGGGTGGGGGAAGCTGAACGACGAGCTGGCCTCCACCGGCGGCGCGCGCGACGCCGCCAGCGTGAGCGCGGGGGTGGAGTACCAGGGGTTCCAGCTCTTCCGCAAGGTGATGCCGCTGCGCGTGGGCGGGCGCTACGGCCAGCTCCCCTTCCGCTGGGCGGGGACGGGCTCGGAGTTCCCCACCGAGCGCGCGGTGACGGCGGGGCTGGGGTGGCGCTTCGGCGGCCGCGCGGCGCAGATCGACGCGGCGGCCGAGCGCGGCTGGCGCGGCGGCAGCGCCGCGGGGATCGACGAGCCGTACTGGCGCTTCGCCTTCTCGCTGCAGATCCTCGGGCGGTAGACCTCCGGGCGGCGGATCGGTCTTCCGTCGCGGGATGAGAATCGACGCAGGGGATGAAGCTACCGGCGCGCCGCGAGATTCCGAGGACGTGACAAATCCCCCTTCCCAGGGCAGTTGGGAAGGGGGATTGTCGTGGGGGTTATTGTTGTGGTGCTCCCACGACGGCATGTTGATGGGACGGCGTTGTCCGTGCCGGGCGATCCTCGCGCTCTCCGGCCCGTTCCTTGCCGCTCGGCCAAAGTGGCGAAACCTTTTGCGCCACGCGGGTTTATCAAGCACCAGCCGCGCCGCCGGGACCCCTCGGACCGGCGCCCGAAGCGATCCATTCCGGAGGCCTGATGAAGCTCAAGCGGACCGTCGTTGCGCCCGCGCTCGTGGCCGGCGTCGCCCTGGTGTCGGGCGGCTGGCTGCTGCAGCAGGGGACGTCCGGCCAGGAAAGCGTGTTCCAGCGCGCGCGCCTCTTCGACGAGGTGCTGCACTACGTGGAGACGCGCTACGTCGACGAGCACTCCGAGAGCGACCTCTACCAGAAGGCGATCGAGGGGATGCTGCAGGAGCTGGGCGACCCGCACACCGTGTTCATGACGGCCGACGAGTACGCGCAGCTGCACCTGCAGACCAGCGGCGAGTACGGCGGGCTGGGGATCCAGATCGCCCCGCGCGAGGGGTACATCACCGCCGTGGGCGTCCTCCCCGGCACCCCCGCCGAGCGCGAGGGGATCCGCGTGGGCGACCAGTTGATCGAGATCGACGGCCGCGACGCCAAGGGGTGGACCGACGACTACGCGGTGAAGGTGCTGCGCGGCGCCGTGGGCACGCCGGTGAAGCTCACCGTCCGCCGCGTGGGCGTGGACCAGCCGCTGCGCTTCACCATCACCCGCGAGGAGATCCACGTGCGCTCGGTGCCGTACGCCTACATGGCGGCGCCGGGGATCGGCTACGTGGACCTGCTGGTGTTCAGCCAGACGTCGACCGAGGAGCTGCGCGCCGCCATCGAGCGGCTGCGGAGCCAGGGCGCGCGCAAGCTGGTCTTCGACCTGCGCGGCAATCCCGGCGGGCTGCTGGACCAGGGCGTGGCGGTGTCGGACCTGTTCCTGCGCCGCGGCCAGGCCATCGTGGAGACGCGCGCGCGCAACCCGATGGAGAGCGAGACCTACCGCGCCAGCACCGACGAGGCGTACGACATGCCGATGGTCGTCCTGGTCGACGGCTACAGCGCCAGCGCCGCGGAGATCGTGGCCGGCGCGCTGCAGGACCACGACCGCGCGCTGGTGCTGGGGTCGACGAGCTACGGCAAGGGCTCGGTGCAGTCGCTCTTCCGGCTCTCGGGCGGCAACTTCCTGAAGATGACCACGGGGAAGTGGTACACGCCCGTGGGCCGCTCCATCCAGAAGCCCTTCCGCCCCGGCGACGCTGGCGCGGACGCGGACGAGGACAGCACCGGCGCGGCGCCGGACACGACGTCGTCCGACACCACCAAGCGGCGGCCGTACCGCACCGACAGCGGCCGCACCGTGTTCGGCGGCGGCGGCATCGTCCCCGACCTGACGGTGCGCGACACCACCACGCTCGCGGAGCGGACCTTCATCACCACCGTCTCCAAGAAGGCCAGCACCTTCAACGACGTGGTGATGCGCTACGCGCTGGAGTACAACCGCCGCACGCCCAACCTGACGCCGACCTTCCAGGTGACGCCGGCGATGCGCCAGGAGCTGTACCAGCGGCTGCGCGCGGCCGGGGTGGAGGTCACGCCCGAGCAGTACGCGGGGGCGCAGCGCTGGCTCGACCGGCAGCTGGCCAACCAGATCGTGATCGCGCGCTTCGGGCAGCAGGCGGCCGCCCAGCGCAACGACGTGGACGACAAGGTGCTGCAGGAGGCCGTCCGCCTGCTGCAGGCCTCGCCCAACCAGGCGGCGCTCTTCCGCGCCGCCGAGCAGGCGCAGCGGGTCGCGCAGACGCAGGGCCGCTGATCCACGCGACAGGGGTGATGTGACGAGCGGGGGAGGAGGCCGGAGCCGGCTTTCTCCCCCGCTCGATTTCAGTGGACGATCGGCTGTGGGCGCTCCCGGCGGAGTGCCCTTTTTTGTTGCGCCGGGAAGCCGCTGTCCGCAACCGCTGGTGCGGCGGTGGCGGAATGCTGGCGATGCGTTGCCGTGCCGGGGGTGGGGATTATCTTCACGCGTCCGCCGACCACGGGAGCCGCATGGGCGAAGCGATGGATTGCACGGTCGAGGTCACGCGCGGGGCCGTCGTCGAGAGCCGCCACCGCATCCACGCCGCCGTGGTGGACGCGGACGGGCGGCTGCGCGCGTTCGCGGGCGACCCCGACCTCGTCACCTTCTTCCGCTCGGCCGCCAAGCCGCTGCAGGCGCTGCCTCTGGTCGAGGACGGCGCGTTCGACCGCTTCGGGCTGACGCTGGAGGAGCTGGCGCTCTGCTGCGGCTCGCACTCGGGAAGCGCGGAGCACACGCGCGTGGTGGCGGGGATCCTGGAGAAGGCGGCGGTCACGAGTGACGCGCTGGCGTGCGGGCCGCATCCGCCGTTCGACGACGAGGCGCGGCGCGCGCTCGCCGAGGCGCACCTGGAGCCCGGGCGCGTGCACAACAACTGCTCGGGAAAGCACGCGGGGATGATGATGCTGGCCCGCGCGCGCGGCTGGGACCCGGCCGACTACCATCGCCCCGAGCACCCGGTGCAGCAGCGGATGCTGACCGAGATCTCGCGCTGGACGCGGATGCCGGTGGAGGCCGTGGCGCTGGCGACGGACGGGTGCGGCGTGGTCTGCTTCGCCCTTCCTTTGCGGCAGATGGCGCTCTCGTTCGCGGGGTTCGCGGCCGCCGTGCGCGCGGGCGAGCGCTCGCCCGCGCTGGTGTTCGAGGCGATGACGGCGCACCCGGTGATGGTGGCGGGCGAGGGGCGCATCTGCACGGAGCTGATGCGGCAGGCGGCGGGGCGGCTCTTCGCCAAGGTGGGTGCGGAGGGCGTGTACTGCGTGGGCGTCCCCGGCGCGGAGCTGGGGATCGCGCTGAAGGTGGAGGACGGCGCGGCGCGCGCGGTCGCCCCCGCGATCCTCGGCATCCTGCGCGAGCTGGACCTGATCAGCGAGGACGACTTCGGCGCGCTGCACCACCACGCCTATCCCGAGCTGCTGAACACGCGCGGCGAGCCGGTGGGGCAGATCCGCCCGTCCATCTCCCTGCAGGTCCCGGATGCCTGAGGCGGGGGACGACGCCCGCCGCGCGCTCCTCCGCGTAGCCGCGGCGCTGGGGACGCGCGACGCGGGCGTGGTGCGCCGGGCGCTGGAGAATGCGGTCGACGTCGCGGACGCGGCCGCCGTCGAGGAGGTGATCCTCCAGTCGCACCTGTTCGTCGGCTTCCCCGACGCGCTGAACGCGCTGGCCGTCTGGCGCGAGGTCGGCGGCCGCCCCGCGCCGCCCGCGTCGGGCGAGGACGCGGCGCTGTGGGAACGGCGCGGCGAGGCGGTGTGCGAGGCCGTCTACGGCGCCAACTACCTCAAGCTGCGCGAGAACGTCCGCGCGCTGCACCCCGACTTCGAGGGGTGGATGGTCACCGGCGGCTACGGGCGCGTGATCGGCCGCCCCGGGCTGGAGCTGCGGACGCGCGAGCTGTGCATCGCCGCGCTGCTGGCGGTCTGGAACGTGCCACGCCAGCTGCACTCGCATCTCCGCGGCGCGCTGAACGCCGGCGCGGCCTTCGCCGAGGTCGACGAGGCGGTGGAGATCGCGTGCGCCTTCATCGCGTCTCCCGAAGCAGCCGCCCGGGTGCGGGCGCTGTGGGCGGAGATCCGCGCGAAGGCGGGCGCGGGCCAAGGTTCTCCCGCAATGCGGGCCGAGGCGCCGATCCGGGATCTGCCGGGCGAATGAATTCGCGGCAACAACGACACGAAGTCCCCCGTCGGGGACTACCGGCTTCGGCTCGGACGATGGTTTGGTGCGCGTGGCAGGCCCCGGCTCGCGCGCAGAACTGCGGGGCGGGTCGCGTGCACGGCGGGCGCGGCCGCGCCGTCGGTCGTAGTCCGCGAAGGCGGACTTCGTGTGGTGGTTGCAGCGAATTCGTTCGCCCACCCGCCGAATGGGCGTGAGGGCTGGCGGCCGCGAAGATGCAGCCTTGGGCGGGGGGATCATCATCATCCCCCCATGAATCGGTGGATGGAGAGGGCGGGGAGACGTGTTTCTCGATTACGCGGAGATCCAGATCAAGGCGGGCGACGGCGGGCCGGGGGCATCCTCGTTCCGCCGCGAGTCGTTCGCACCCATGGGCGGCCCCGATGGCGGCGACGGCGGGCGCGGCGGCGACGTGGTGCTGCGCGCCGACGGGCAGATGTCGACCCTGCTCGACTACCGCTACCGCCAGCAGTACGCGGCGCCGAACGGGAAGAAGGGCGAGGGCTCCAACTCCACCGGCCGCAGCGGCGACGACCTCGTCCTCCGCGTGCCGCCGGGTACGCTGGTGCGCGACGTGGAGTCGGGCGAGATCATCGGCGAGCTGCTGGAGGACGGGCAGGAGCTGGTCGCCGCGCGGGGTGGGCGGGGGGGATGGGGGAACGCGCGCTTCGCCACGTCGACGAATCAGGCGCCGCGCCGCGCCGACCCCGGCCTGCCCGGCGAGGAGCGGCGGATCGCGCTGGAGCTGAAGCTGATCGCCGACGTGGGGCTGGTGGGCGAGCCGAACGCGGGGAAGTCGACCTTCCTCTCCGCCGTCTCCGCGGCGACGCCGAAGGTGGCCGACTATCCCTTCACCACGCTGACGCCGAACCTGGGCGTGGTGCAGCTCTCCGGGCACCGCACCTTCGTCGTCGCCGACATCCCCGGGATCATCGAGGGCGCGCACGAGGGGAAGGGGCTAGGGCACCAGTTCCTGCGCCACATCGAGCGCACCCGCACGCTGGCGCTGATGATCCCCGCCGACGCACTGGAGCCGCAGCAGGAGTACCAGCGGCTGATGGACGAGCTCCACGCGTACTCCGGGGAGCTCGCCGCCAAGCCGCAGGTCGTCGTCTTCACCAAGGCCGACCTGCTGCCGCCGGAGTGGCCCGCGCCGCACGTGGACGCGCCGGGCGCGTGGGGGCAGTTCGTGATCTCGTCCGTCGCCCGGCAGGGGCTGGAGCCGCTGCTGGAGGGCCTGTGGCAGCACGCGGCGAAGGCGGTGGAGGAGGAGCGGGCGCACGAGGACGAGCCCGAGCCTTGGCGGCCCTGACCATGCCGCTCTCCGCGTCCGCGCTGGAGCCCATCCTGCGCCTGGCCATCGTCGACGGCATCGGCCCGGCGCGGCTGTCGGTGCTCCTGGCGCGCTTCGGCTCGGCCGAGCGCGTGCTGGCGGCGCGCGAGGACGAGCTGGGCGCCGTCCCCGGATTCGGCCGCGAGTTCGTCAAGCGCCTGCGCGCCGCCGCGACCGACGAGGGTCTCCGCCGCACGCGCGCGGCGATGCAGCGGCTGCGCGACGTGGGCGCCGTCGCCATCACCCCGGCCGACGCGGCGTATCCGGAGGCGTTCCGCACCCTTCCCGATCCCCCGTACCTGCTGTTCGCGATCGGCGACCTGGCGCTGCTGGAGGCGCCGGCGATCGGCGTGGTCGGCACGCGCTCGCCCACGGACTACGGGCGGCACACGGCGATCGCGCTCTCGGCGGACCTGGCGCGCGCGGGGCTGGCCATCGTCAGCGGGATGGCGCGGGGGATCGACAGCGCGGCGCACGCGGCGGCGCTGGACGCGGGCGGGACGACCATCGGCGTGCTGGGGCACGGCATCGACCGCGTGTATCCGCCGGAGAACGAGCGGCTGTTTGGCCGGGTGCGCGAGCGCGGGCTGCTGATCACCGAGCTGGCGCCGGGCGAGGAGCCGAACGCGGGGAACTTCCCCCGCCGCAACCGGCTGATCGCGGCGCTGAGCCTGGGCGTGCTGGTGGTGGAGATGGGGTCGAAGAGCGGCGCGCAGCACACGGTGTCGTACGCGCTGGAGCAGGGGAAGGACGTGTTCGCCGTCCCCGGCCAGATCGGCAGCCCGCAGAGCGCGGGGACGAACCAGCTGCTGAAGGAAGGCGCGCGGGTGGTCACCTCCGCGGCCGACATCCTCGAGGAGCTGCGCGGCGTGGGCCATGCGCTGGACGGCGCGCCGGGGCCCGCGTCGCCCGCGAACCCTGACGTGCCGCCGCCCCCGCCCGCAGACCTGGCGCCGGACGAGGCGAAGGTGTACGCCGCCCTCACCGGCGACGGCCGCCACGTGGACGACATCGCCGCGGACGCGGGGCTGGCGCCGAGCAACGTCCTCGCGGCGCTGCTGGGGCTGGAGCTGCGCGGCGCCGCCGAGTCGCTGCCGGGAAAGCAGTTCAGGCGGAAGTGAGAGATTCTCCGGCTGAAGTGAGGGAGGGCGAATAAATTCGCAGCAACAACCACACGAAGTCCCCCTGCGGGGACTACCGGCTTTGGCTCGGATCATGATTCGGGGCACGCGACGGGCTCTCGATCACACCAACCGAAGCTTGTCGCGCGCACCGATGCCGCGGCAGCACCGTCGGTCGTAGTCCGCGAAGGCGGACTTCGTGTAGTTGTTGCAGCGAATTCATTCGCCCCCAACAACACCGGCGAGATGCTGGAAGCACAGAACCGCATGGCGGGATCATCTACCGTGAATGCCGGGATGGATCGCGCGGCGGAGTGGCTGGCGGGGGCGGAGCGCGTGCTCGTCTCGACCGGCGCGGGGATGTCGCGCGAGAGCGGGATCCCCACCTTCCGCGACGCGATGGAAGGGCTGTGGGCGCAGTACGATCCGCAGGAGCTGGCCACGGAGCGCGGCTTCCGGAAGAACCCGCGGCGGGTGTGGAGCTGGTACGCGTGGCGGCGCCGGAAGATCGCGGAGGCGGTGCCGCATCCCGGCTACCACGCGCTGGTGGAGATGGAATCCATCGTCCCGTCGCTGACGATCGTCACGCAGAACGTCGACGGGCTGCACGCGCGGGCCGGCTCGCGCGATGTGATCGAGCTGCACGGCAACATCCATCGCGTGAAGTGCCTGGACCGGCATCACCCGTTCGACGGCGAGCCGCCCGACGACGGCGCGGAGGAGAGCGATCCGCCGCCCTGCCCGGTCTGCGGATCGCCGCTGCGGCCCGACGTGGTGTGGTTCGGCGAGATGCTGCCCGAGGCGGCGACGGAGCGCGCGTGGCGCCTCGCCGGCGAATGCGACGCGCTGCTGCTGGTGGGTACGTCGGGGACGGTGTGGCCCGCGGCGGAGCTGCCGCACGTGGCGCGGCGGGCCGGCGCGCGGGTGATCGAGGTCAATCCGCAGCCGAGCGAGCTGACGGAGGTGGCCAGCGTCTATTTGCAGGGCGCGGCCGGCGAGGTGCTGCCGCGCCTGGCGGCGGCCATGGCGGAATGGAAACGGGGCGGAGGATGAGCGGAATCGACCACCTGATTGACAATAACCGGGCGTGGGCGCGGCGGACGGCCGAGCGCGACCCCGAGTTCTTTCCCACGCTGGCGCGGCAGCAGTCGCCCGAGTACCTGTGGATCGGCTGCTCGGACAGCCGCGTGCCGGCCAACGAGATCGTGGGGCTGCTGCCGGGCGAGCTGTTCGTGCACCGCAACGTGGCCAACGTGGTGGTGCACACCGACCTCAACTGCCTGTCGGTGATGCAGTTCGCCGTGGACGTGCTGAAGGTGAAGCACATCCTGGTGGTGGGCCACTACGGGTGCGGCGGCGTGCAGGCGGCGCTCGAGGACCGGCGCTTCGGGCTGATCGACAACTGGCTGCGGCACGTGCAGGACGTGGCGCACGCGCACCGTGCCGAGCTCGATGCCATCCCCGACGCGGCCGAGCGGCTGGCGCGGCTGTGCGAGCTGAACGTGGTGGAGCAGGTGCAGAGCGTCTGCCGGACCACGATCGTGCAGGACGCGTGGGAGCGCGGGCAGGACCTGACCGTGCACGGCTGGATCTACGGCATCGCCGACGGCATGGTGCGCGACCTGGGTGTGTCGCGCAACGCGTGAGTCATCGGCTGGGGACGACGCCGCGGCCGCTCGCAGGCCGCGGCGGCGCTTTTCGTTGCGATTGTAATCTTCTTCGGCCTGCAAGCTCTTGCGCAGATGCTGATTACGGTCTGGCCGGCCCTCAGGATGACGTCAGCGCGGGATGTGACGTATGATCCGCATCGCCGCGCGCGTGCACCCCGCGCCGCCAGGTCGGCCAGCGTGATGGCGCCGAGCCACTCGAGCAGCAGCGCCTCGGCGTCGCGGAGGAACCCGTCCAGCACGCCCGACACGGCCGCCTCGATCCGGCACTCCGAGCGGCCGCCCGCGAAGTCGACCGCGAACAGCAGCCGCTCGCCGAGCGCGGCACATACCTCGCCGAGCGTCACCTCCGCGGGGTCGCGGGCCAGCGTCCAGCCGCCGCCGTGGCCGGCCGCCGAGGCCACCAGCCCGACCTGCCGCAGCCCCGCGAGCGTGCGCCGGATCACGACGGGGTTGGTGTGGATGCAGGCGGCCAGCTGCTCCGACGTCATCGGCGCCGGACGCTCGGCCAGGTGCGCCAGCACGCGCAGCGCGACCCCGCTGTTCGTCGGCCACGGTTGACGCCCGCCGTCGCGCGCCGCACACTCTCCACGATCCCGATCCCCATCTCCCGCTGATCAGATCCAGCGATGACGCGCTCGCACCGACTCCTCACCATCGCCGCTGCGGCGACGGCGCTCGCCACATCCTCGGTCGCCGCGCAGCAGGAACGTGCGGGCGCGCAGCCGGCGGACGAGCGCTATCCCACGCGCTGGTCGCCGCGGACGGCGAGCGCGCCGGCGGTGCGCGACGCGCTGGCGTGGATCGAGGCGAACTTCCCGGCGCAGGTGCAGGAGTGGGTGCGCATCACGCAGATCCCCGCGCAGTCCACGCACGAGCAGCAGCGCGCCGCCTACGTGGCCGAACAGATGCGCGCCGAAGGGATGGAGGTGTCGATCGACTCCATCGGCAACGTCACCGGCCGGCGGCGCGGCGAGGGCGGTGGCCCGACGATCGTCTTCGCGCCGCACATGGACACGGTGCACCCGATGGACACCGACGTGGCCGTGCGCGTGGACGGCGGCATCCTGCGCGCGCCCGGCGTGTTCGACAACTCCGCGTCGGTGGCCGACATGCTGGCGGTGGTGCGCGCGCTGAACCGCGCGCGCGTGCGCACCCGCGGCGACCTGGTGGTGGTGGCCACGGTGCAGGAGGAGTTGGGACTGAGGGGGATGGACTGGTGGCTCGCGCACAACCCGCGGCCCGACATGGTCGTCGCGGTCGACGGCGGGCTGGGGCCGGTGAGCTACGGCGCGCTGGGGATCTACTGGACCCGCTACCGCTTCACCGGCGAGGGGAGCCACACCAACTCGTCCACCGGCAAGCCGCACCCCGCGCACGCGCTGGCCGATGCGATCCGGTCCATCTACGAGCTGCGTATCCCCGAGGGCCGCGGCGGCGCCGTGTACAACGTGGGGATGGTGGGCGGAGGCCAGGTGTTCAACGCCATCCCGCAGGACGTCTGGTTCACCGTGGACCTGCGCTCGGTGAACCCCGCGCTCCTCGACTCGCTCGACGCGGAGATCAACGCGCGGGTGCAGCGCGCCGCCGAGGCGAACCGCGTGCAGTGGTCGAAGGAGCAGGTGCAGCACCAGCGCGCCGCGGGAACGGAGGAGATGCTGCGCGACCGACGCGCCCATCCGCTGGTGCAGACCGCGCTGGACGTGCACCGCTTCCTGGGCATCCCCACGCGCGCGGAGGCCAGCGGGTCGACGGACTCGAACATGGCGGTAACGCGCGGCATCCCCTCCATCTCCGTGGGCCGCGCGCGCGGCGGCGACCAGCACACGCTCGGCGAGTGGGCCGAGCGCGACACCGCCCTTCCCGCCACGAAGATGCTCCTGCTGCTGGCGGTGAGTCTGGCGGGGTTGAGGTAAGGAGTTGCGGGACCGGGGCTTCGGTCGGGTATTGCCGGGCGAATGAATTCACGGCAACAACAGCACAAAGTCGCTGCGCGACTGCGGTCGCGACATCTGTTCACGAGGGAACCCCAGTCGCCGCCGCAGGTGTAGTTGCAGTTCTCCCCTCCCCTGCGCAGCGGGGGAGGGGGGAGGGGGCTGCCCATGGCGGGCAGGAACTCTCCTTGGCGAGCCGTCGTCCGTCCCCAGGCTGAGGTCTCCCCCTCCCCCAGTCGGTTTTGGGGGAGGGGGCTGGGGGGAGAGGGCCTCCGCGGCGGCGGCCGCGCCGACCGTCGTGCACACGTCCGGGATGCCGTCCCGCACGGTCCGGCGCCGCACCCGCTCCCTTAAGCTCATCTCGCGTATGGCCCGCGTCCGCCCCTGATCTCCATGCCGCGAACGGCCGCAGGGGCGGGTCAAAGTGTCGGCTCGGGTACTTGCATGGTTTTGCGCGGCGGGGTTATCATCGCAGACCGCCGTGCTTTTTCGGACACGCCGGACCCCACGCGCCGCGCTGGATTCGCGGCCGGCGCGGGGCTCGCCGTCTCCACCATGCACGGCCCGGCTGAAGCGTAATCGGCGGCGGCGGAGCGGCAGTGCCCGCTCCTCTTCCCGCCGATTCCCGCAGATCCACCCGCTCACGAGAGCCGCCGCACCCATGATGGAATCCTGGCAGGATGGCCGGTCCGAGCCCGGCGAGTGGCTGGGCACGCGCTTCGTCTGCCGCGTGTCCGGCGCGCCCGCCGACTACGTGGACGACCTGCGCGCCGCGCGCACCCTGGACCTCCTCGGCCGGCTGCACGAGGTCGACGCGCGCCTCCACGACGAGCGCGA
Organism: Longimicrobium sp.; assembly: GCA_036377595.1. Classification (NCBI taxonomy): domain Bacteria; kingdom Pseudomonadati; phylum Gemmatimonadota; class Longimicrobiia; order Longimicrobiales; family Longimicrobiaceae; genus Longimicrobium; species Longimicrobium sp. The sequence continues at coordinate 89,417 of DASUYB010000103.1, forward strand.
ATCGCTCTCCGCGCTCCTCTTCCGCGCCATCGGCGCCGCCACGGAAAAGCCCGTCCGCAACCGCCTGATCACCCTCAAGCGCGAGCTCTACAACCTCCGCCCGCTCGCCGCGGCGAAGATCGACGACGCGGTGGCCGCGCTCGACGCCGCCGACGCGGGGCAGGTGCGCGCGTTCGCCGCGCTGCTGGAGGAGCGCGGGCGCGTCGAGGGCGAGCTGAAGCAGGCGTACGGCAGCGAGACGCCCGAGCTGCGCCGCCGCTTCCGCGCGCTGCTGGACGATGTCGACTTCCGCAAGGGGCTGATGATCTCCTCCCGCTCGCTCTACGGCTCCCTCGACCGCTGGGGCCAGGCCGCGGCGACGGGCGGGGCGGAGCTGGGGGGGAAAGAGGAGAAGACGGAGCGCGGGCTGCTGCGCTACTACACGCGCATGGCCATGAAGGCCACGCCCTTCGCCACCTTCTGCGCCATCATCCCCGGCGCCTTCGTCGACGAGGACGCGTTCGAGGGCGAGGGCGAGTTCCGCTTCGACCGCAGTCCGCGCGAGAAGCGCTCGTTCGTCCGCATCAACAAGTTCATCTACGGCCTGCTCTTCGATCACCTCAAGACCAGGCCGGTCTTCCGCCGCGCGCTCCACGTCGAGCTGAACCCCACCCTGCGCGAGGAGAACGGGCGGCTGGTGTTCCTCACCGCCATCGAGGCGCGCGAGGTGTTCCAGCGGCTGGCCAACAACGAGGTGCTGGAGCTGATCACCGGCTCGTACCACGGGCTGGGCAAGCCCACGCTGGGCGAGCTGATCGCCGCGCTCTCGTCCGATCCGCAGATCGAGGCCACGCCCGAGGAGGCCGAGGCCTATCTCGACAAGCTGATCGAGATCGGCTTCCTGCGCTTCCACACCGGCATCCGCGAGCAGGACGCGGACTGGGACCTCCCCTTCCGCGAGCTGCTCGACGCGATCGACGACGAGCACGCCACGATCTCGTCCGAGCTCCTCGCCCGCCTCCGCGAGGTGGTCGAGCGCTACACCGACGCCGACGTCGACGAGCGCGCGCGGATGATCGAGGAGATGCACGCGCTGCTGAACGACGCCATCGAGAAGATGGAGGTGCAGCAGCGCCTGCGCCGCGACATGCCGTTCTACGAAGACGCCACCTCGCCCGCCCGCGCCGAGGTGCCGCTGACGCCCGCCGTCCGCCGCACCTTCGACACCTGGGCCGAGTGGGTGCGCCTGACCAGCCGCGTCAGCTGGCCGCGCGGCGAGCAGGCCACCATGCGGCACTTCTTCGACACCTTCTATCCCGAGGGCCGCCGCAGCGTCCCCCTCCTGGTGTTCTACGAGGACTTCTACCGCGAGCACTTCAAGTCGCACGTGGAGAAGGAGGCCAAGATCCGCGGCGGCGTGCAGGACGAGGAGCTGAAGGGGTACAACGTGGGCAACCCCTTCGACCTGGACTTCGTCACCCGCCTGGGCGCCGCCCGCGACCGGCTGGGCGAGGTCATCCGCGAGAAGTGGCAGGCCGCGCCCGAGGCCGAGGAGCTCGTCTTCACCGCCGAGGAGGTGGAGGAGGCGCTGTCGGGGGTGGAGAACACCTCCACCGTCTGCCGCTCGATGGGCGCGTTCGCCTGCCTGGTTCCCGGCGAGGCGCCGAAGCTGGTGCTGCAGGGGGGCAGCTACACGGCGGGGTTCGGGAAGTACTTCTCCCGCTTCCTGTACATGCTCCCCGACGACGTGCAGGAGCAGGTGCGGCGCGAGAACGAGAGCCTGACCGACGAGTACCTGGCGGAGATCTGCGGCGACGCGCAGTTCAACGCCAACCTCCATCCGCCGCTGCTGCGCTGGGAGATCAGCTATCCCACCGGCGAGAGCGGCGCGGCCGAGGAGCAGCTGAAGAGCAGCGAGATCATGGTCGAGACGGACCCGGAGGACGCGACCACGCTCCGCCTCGTCCACGGGCCCACGGGACGCCGCGTGATCCCCGTGGACCTCGGCTTCCTGAACCCGCGGATGCGGCCGCCGCTCTACCAGCTGATCTCGCGCTTCACCCCGCCGGCCATGTTCGGCCCGCCGATCCCCGAGTCGCCCGAGCGCCGTCCCCCGCCCAAGCCGAAGGAGGAGGGCGACGCCGTCCCCGCGGCTCAGGGAGATGCGGCTGCCGCGGAGGGAGATCCCGTCGCGGTCGCCGAGGCGCCGGCGCAGGAGGAGCAGGCGCACCCCGCCGAGGGCGCGCCCGGCGCGCAGGCCGTCGCCGTCCCCGCCGCGGATGGCGATGCGGCCGCGGAGGCGCAGCCCGCGGGTGACGCGAAGCCAGTGGGCGAGGCGACGTCCGCCGAGACGCCGCCGCCGCCCGCGCCGAAGATCCAGGTGCGGCCGCGCATCGTCTACGGCGACTCGCTGGTCCTCGCCCGCCGCCGCTGGTCGGTGCCGGGGGCGCTCTTCCCGCAGCGCGAGCCGCACGAGAGCGCCGCCGACTTCTTCCTGCGCGCCAACCGCTGGCGCCTCGAGGCGGGGATCCCCGAGACGGTGTACGTGCGCATCAACCCGCTCCCCGAGCCGCAGCCGCAGAAGCCCGGGCAGCCGGCCGACGCCGCCGCGCAGGCCGAGGCCGAGGAGCAGCAGGCGCAGGCCGCCGCCGCCGCGGGCGAGGTCCCCGGCTACGAGGCCGCCGAGCACGCCGCGGAAGAGGAGCACGAGGCCGAGGCGCCCGAAGCGGCGGCCGAGGGCGAGGCTGCGGCTGCGGAGGGCGAGGACGCCGCGGAGGGGGAGAAGAAGCCCGCCAAGCCGCGCACCGCCGGCTCGCGCGACCTGCACAAGCCGCAGTTCATGGACTTCGGCAACCCGCTCCTGGTCGGTCTCCTCGGGAAGATGGCGGCCAACCTCAAGGCCTACAGCGCCGTCTTCGAGGAGCGCCTTCCCGCGCGCGAGGCGCTGCCGCGGCACGACGGCGACCGCTACGCCACCGAGGTGGTCGTGCAGCTCTACTATCCGTCGGGCACCCTGACCGACGACGCGAACGCCCGCACCGCCGAGGAGGACCATGCTGCCGCCGTGGCCTGAGGACAGCCGCTGGCTGGCGGTGCACCTCTTCTTCAACCACCCGCCGGGGATCTACACGGTGGAGTGCGACCGCATCGTGCTGGACGTGACGGAGCCGTTCGTCCGCCGCTTCCAGCGCGAGGGGTGGGGCGACGGGTACTTCTTCATCCGCTACAGCGAGCACGGCCCGCACGTCCGCCTCCGCCTCCACGGGCGCGAGGACGTCCTCGAGGGCACCGTCTGGCCCGCGCTGCAGGAGCACGTGCGGTCGATGTATCCGGACGTCTCCTTCGAGAAGCCCGACATCCCCGCCTACGGCACGCCCCTGGAGGTGCCCGAGGGCGAGCCGCTGAAGGTGACGCACGCCGCGCGTATCGAGTACGAGCCCGAGACCGAGCGCTACGGCGGCCCCGAGGGGGTGCGCCTGGCGGAGCGCTTCTTCGAGATCAGCAGCGAGGCCGCGTTCGCGCTGGTCGCCCGCACCGGCGCCGAGCGCTCGTCGCGCCTGGGAAAGGGGCTGCTGACGATGGTGGAGATGGCGCACGTGCTCACCCGCGGCAGCCGCGAGGTGGCGGTGCGCTGGATGGACCAGTACAACACCGGCTACCTCCGCGGCGTGGCCCGCGACGAGGAGGGGCGGCAGGCGTGGCTGGGCGCCTTCGACAGCGGCTACGACGCGCAGGCCGAAACGCTGGGCGAGTACGTGGAGGAGGTGTGGAGCCGGATGAACGAGGGCGAGGCGCTCTCCGACGCGCTCGACCTCTACCGCGACGGGCTGATCGAGGTGCGCGGCCTGTTCGACGAGCTGTTCGAGCAGCGCAAGCTGGGGCGCACCCCCGAGCCGTACACCGAGCGGGAGATGGCGGTCACCTCCATCTGCTCGTCGTACCTGCACATGATGAACAACCGCCTGGGGATCACCATCCAGGAAGAGAGCTACCTGGCGTACCTGATCAAGCGCACCCTCGAGCGCGAGGCGCCGCCGCGCGAGGCCGAAGACGAGGCCGCCGAGCCCGCCGCGGCCGAGGGCTGACCCCACGATGAACGCCCGGCCCGCCGCGGAGGCGGGCCGCACACCCGCAGAGCGAGACGACACGATGGAGCATTCCCCCCACGTTCCCGCGGCCGAGCCCGGCACGCAGGCGTTCTTCCTGGAGGTGGCCGAGCGCATCGGCCGGCGCGTGGCCGCCGCCGCCGAGTGGCAGGGCGACGGCCGCTGCACGTGGACGATCATGGCGCCCGACCGCGACCGCCCCGAGCTGCGCACCGCCAAGCCGTCCACCGCCAGCGGCACCCTGTACGAGGGGACGAGCGGGATCGCGCTCTTCCTGGCCGAGCTGTGGAACGCCACCGGGCGGAGCGACGACGCGCTGGCCCGCGCCGCCGAGGGCGCCATCCTCTTCGCCATGGACGAGGCGAAGGAGCTTCCCGAGCCCTCGTTCGGCTTCCACGGCGGGCGCGTGGGGATCGCCTACGCCGCCGCGGCGGTGGGGCGCACGCTGGGCCGGCCGGAGCTGCTGCGGATGGCCGACGAGGTGCTGCGCCCCGCCGCCGGGCAGGAGCGGCAGGACCGCGGGCTCGACGTGATCGGCGGCGGCGGCGGCGCGGTGCAGGCGCTGGTGTGCCTGGCGCAGTGGCTGGACGACGCCGAGCTGCCGATGGCGATGGCCCGGGCGCTGGGCGAGCACCTGGTGGCCGCGGCCGAGCACGAGCCGGGCGGGTGGTGCTGGGGGACCATGCGCGGCTCGTCGCTGCGCCACCTCTGCGGCTACGCGCACGGCTCCGCCGGCGTGGGCCACGCGCTCCTCGAGCTGTACCTGGCGACGGGCGACAGCCGCTACCGCTACGCGATGGAGCAGGCGTTCCTGTACGAGAACCAGTTCTTCAACCCCGAGAGCTCGAACTGGCCGGACCTGCGCCACAACGAGCTGGGCGAGTACCTGTACGCCAACCGCCAGGAAGAGCTGAAGCAGCGGCTGCTGGGCGGCGACCCCCTGCCGCCGCAGGACTTCCGCTACATGGCCGCGTGGTGCCACGGCGGGCCGGGGATCGGGCTCAGCCGCCTGCGCGCCTGGCAGACGCTGGGCGAGCCGCGCTGGCTGGAAGACGCGAAGGCGGCCATTGTCGCGACCGACGCCTCGCTGGCGGACCCGCGGATGAACTACTCGCTCTGCCACGGCCGCGGCGGCAACGCCGAGACCATGATCGTGGGCGCGGAGGTCCTGGACGACGCGTCGCTCCTCGACCGCCCCAGGCAGGCGGCGATGGAGGGGTGGGAAGCGTACGAGTCGCAGGGGATCCCCTGGCCGTGCGGGACGATGCAGGGTGCCAGCGACCCCGGGCTGCTGCTGGGCGAGGCGGGGATCGGCTACTGGTTCCTCCGCTTGGCGCGGCCGGAGACGCCGTCGGTGCTCGTCGTCACCCCGCCGGACGAGACGCGCGTGGCCGACGACGGCGGCGCCGGCTACCGCGAGCTGCGCGACGAGACGGTGCGCGAGCACTTCGGCCGCTCGCTGGCGCTGTTCGAAGGGTTGGGCGAGGGCGGCGCGGCCGAGCTGGCGCCGGTGCGCGCGCCCGGCCAGCCGCCGCGCTCCGACGTGGACGCCGCGTTCGAGGCGATCTCCGCGCGCGTGCAGGCGCAGGGCGACCCCGCGCGCCGCGAGCTGCTGGAAGACGCGTTCCGGCTGGACCGCGAGCGCTACGACCTGTCGCGCGCGATGACCGACTTCACCGAGGAGTTCCTGGAGAACCTGGTGCGCACGCCCGAGGACGAGGTGCGCTGGCCGGAGGCGCGCTTCGGCCTGAGCCCGCGCGCGCGGGTGGTGCACGGCCAGTGGGACTGGGACGAGTGGCTCGAGGCGGAGCCCGACGAGCGCGGCGAGCCGGAGGAGGCGGATGTCTTCTACCTGCTGCAGGCCACGGGCGCGCGGGTGAACGTGCGCCGGCTGAGCCCCTTCGCCGCGCTGGTGCTGCAGGCGGTGGAGACGCCCGCCACGGTCGACGAGGTGGTCGACCGCGTGCAGGAGTCCATCTCCACCGACGGCGAGGGGCCGAGCCGCGAGTGGCTGGAAGACCGCGTGACCGAGCAGCTGCGCCAGGCCTACCGCGCCGCCTTCGTGGGCGCCGAGAACGGCGTCACCGCCGGCGCGGCTTGACCCGGGACTCTTTGCAGCAGACGGGAAAGATAGCGATTCCGGCCGCACCCGGCGTCCGGCTGGTCATGGAACCACGAATGGTGAGGAAGTGATGAAGAAGCTCAAGCTCCAGCTGGAAGAGCTGGACGTGCAATCGTTCCGGGTCGACGGGGTGATCCTGGCCGAAGCGGGTACGGTGCGCGGGCATGCGGTCACGCGCCTCGATACCTGCCAGGCGAGCTGCGGACCCACCGCGTGCTCCGATCCCCTCTCGTGCGCGCAGCAGACCTGCTTCTGCGGCTGAGCCCGGACGCTTGCGGTCACGCGCCATCATTGACCCGGCCCGTGCCTGCCCGGCACAGGGACGGACACAACCCGTGGAGTGAACGATGAAGAAGCTGAAGCTGGACCTGGCTGCGCTCGGCGTGGAGTCGTTCGCCGCGGACGCCGCCTCGCGCGCGGAGATGGGGACCGTGGAGGCGCAGGTGACCTCGATCAACGGCACCTGCGTGGTGAGCTGCTACCACACGGCGTGCATCGCGCAGGCCACCTGCGGCTCCACCTGCGAGTGCGGCTGAGCGCAGACGCCTCCACGCGTGCCGGGGCGATGCGGGGAAGTGCGCTGAGTATCGCGGATTTTTGAAAAAGGGGATGATTCTCCATCCGCGCAGAAATCAGGCGTGCTCGTCATCCCCCGATCGAATCGGTTGAGATCGCTGGCTGTGCGAGCGTGTTGGTGACGCGGATCACGTCGCCCAACCTCCCGCGCCCGCGGTAGCGCAGAACTGGCGCAGCAAAAGTACATCGCCGCCCTCGTGCTCGTCCGAAGCACGAGGGCGGCGATGTACTTTTGCTTGTATCCGGCGACTCCAGCCCCGACGCAGCCGAGCGTCAAAGAGCGGGGCGAGGTGATCGCCTCCATCGCCGGAGCGGGGCTCGTTGCGACCGGCCGTGACTACCGCAGCCCTGCGAGCCAGTTTGCCCAGGCTGCCGCGTCATCGCCCAGGTCCTGTCCGGAGACCTGCACGAGGAACCCGCGCGTAGTCTCCCTCAGGAACGGTTCCGCGGCCCCCAGGTGGGCCAGCACGAGATCTCCGTTGCCGTTTCCCAGAAGTTCGACAGCCAGCCCGGGAGACACGTGTGTCGTACGGAGCACATCCAGCGTCTGAGCGAAGGCGAATACGTTGGTTCCTGCCAGCAGGGCTCGAATGGAGGCTGCTGCCGGCCGCCAGTCGACCGTCGGGACGTGACGCTGCGTCATCGATCGCAGCACCTGGATGGCGGTTGCGGCAACCGCACCTCGCGAGGAGCGCTGCGCATCCATCAGCGCCCACCATGCCGGCTCGTGCTCGGCGAAGTTGCCCAGAAGCGCGACCGCAACCGCAAGGTTCGCGGAGTTCCCATCCGTCGCGAGCACCCACAGCGCCTCCTCGAGGTCACGCGTCGAACGGTGCGCGTCGAGAAACGCCCAGACCCGCCGGACGTCCGCCGAATCTCCGCGCGCCGGGCGCAGCGCAGCCCGCTCCGCGGCCTCGTTTCCCGCGCGGTGCACGTCGACCAGCGAAACGGCGGTGAGAAACGCCGGATTGCGCGCGCGGAAGAGCGAATCCACCTCGCGCCATCCGGGTCGATCCGAGCTAGAGTCCGGCCGCTCCACCCGCAGCCTCACCCGTGCCGAGTCCGCGGGCTCCACCAGCGTCACCACGATGTGCCGGTGCCCGTCGCGGATGAATTCCGCCGAGCTGGCGGACGGGAACCCGATCGCCTCCAGGACCACCGCGCACTGCCCCAGCGGGGCGCCGGGGGCCTTCACGGCCATGGTGTCCCGGATCATCTGCACCGTCCACCGCCTCAGCCCGATGAACTCTATGTCCGGCGTCGTGTCCGGAGCCGCCTGGGCACGAGCCGCGCCGGCCATCGCCGCGAGCAGCAGCATGCTTGCAGCGACGGCGCGCGGCAACAGGGTCAGCGGCGTCCGGAGCCAGTTGCGGCCTTGGGCGAGAAGCCGGATCACGGAAGGCGGCGTCCGTGCGGGCGCAGGAGCGCCCGGTGCGGATACGGATCGTTGTAGACGACGTACAGGCCGCCGTTTCCCCAGGCAATGTCGTCCGCTACCCGGGGCAGCAGGTAGCTCCCGAGATATCGCCCGTCGCGCGTCACGGCGCCGCTGTTCCGTAACGGCACAAGCCCTTGCGGTGCCTCCGACAGGTCTGTCAGGGCCAGACACGGTGCGACGAAGGTCCATTCCTCGTCGCTGACATCAGTCGGGTACTTTTTGCGATTCGACATGCATCGAATCTAACACGAGATGTACAGAGTGCATAACAGCCCTCCACCACGGTGAGTTTCGCGGGAGTGGACTCGCCCACTCCAATCCGTGCGTCCACCACCCGGGAAACGGCCTCCACTCGGAACGTGAGAGGCCGGTGCAGCGCTAATGCGTCTCCAAACGTCCGTCGCGGTAGCAAAGCCGGATCGAATCCGGTAGATGGACCGCTGCCTACATGCTCGTCGTAACGCGTGGGCGCGGCGCTGTCATTTGCGTGTATCTGCGCGCGCTTCTGGGCCAATCCGCATCCCGGATGATCCCAACTGCGACATCAGGTGGGCGCAGCGGAGACATCATCTCCGAAAGACTTGGCAACCTCCGATCGATGGCCTAAACTAAACGCCCGCCCGATTCGTGGGTGACCGGGACGCGGTCGCGGAAAGGGGATGGAGATGCAGTCGATCTCCGCTCGTTTTCGGCCGCTGGTGATGGGGATGAGTCACACCGGGTGCGTGAAGGGCCGCACCTCGCAGCAGGGGACAAGCCGATGAGCGCGATCTCGATCCAGACCGGCCGCACCTGCGCGTGTCGCGATGGCGAGCGCGCCTGTCGTGCCGTGGCTGGGCGAAGCTGACGGTTTCGGGTGGGCCGCATCCCTCGCGAGGGGAGATGCGGCCCGCCGTCGTTGCAGTGCCCCCGGACGTGCGACGGGTTCACCACGATACCCCGGAGCACTGCCGACCACCGGCGGACGCGCGCCCGCGCGGCCGCACCCTGTCAACACCGGCCAGGAGGACGGACATGCGCAAGCTCAGACTGGACCTGGATCAGCTCGAGGTCGACTCGTTCCGCACCGGCGAGGCGTACGGCGTGGGAACCATCCAGGCGCATTCCGACAGCGACGTCGAGGTGTGCCTGCAGCCGGGGGACGACCAGGTCGCCATCACGGTGCCCGTCACCTGGGCCAAGACGTGCGACACCTGCCCGGGCCTGTACACCTGCAATCTCTCGTGCATTCGCACGGAACCCGGCTGCACCACCTGCACCTGAGGCCGCGCCCGGTCCGGTCGACCCTGGATCTAAGGGGAGGGTGAGATGAAGAAGCTGAGCCTGGACCTGGACCGCCTCGCCGTCGACTCGTTCGCGGTGGACGCCGGCGGCGGCGGGGGGACGGTGGCCGCGCACGAGGCGGTGACGCAGGCGCACTCGTGCTACGACACGGTCTGCTGCCCCGTCACCCGCTACCGCACCTGCACCTGCTGACCGGCGGGCCGCGGCGGTTCGCCGCGGCGCGCCGTGTTCATCACCTCGACCCGGGGGAGTACGTACGATGAAGAAGCTCAGGCTGAATCTGGAGCAGCTCGCGGTCGACGCGTTCGAAACCGGTGAGGCGCGGGGGCTGGGCACCGTGCGCGCGCGGGAGAGCGACCCCGACCTCTGCGTCGCGCAGCCCATCGACGACGGCGAGGTGGCCATCACCGCCACGCTGTGGAAGACCTGTCCGAACACCTGCGCCTTCACCTGCCAGGGCGACACCTGCTACATCACCTGCGTGACGGGGTGCAGCTGCCGGACGATGCCCTGCGACACCTGCGCCTGAGCGGAGGAGCGATGCGGAGGAAGATGAAGCTCGACGTCGGCGCGCTCTCCGTCGACACCTTCACGCTCGACGACGCGCCGTCGGCGGGCGGCACCGTGCGCGGGCACGACAGCGACGAGGTGGCGCTGATCCCCACCACCGACTGGAAGACCTGCCGCTGCACCAACCAGCCGGACACCTGCGGAGACCTGTGCTCCAACCCGTGCCCGGTGTACACCGACGGCTGCGCGCCGCCGCGCGACCCGATCATCATCGTCTGAGCCGGCGCCGGCCTCCGGCGCCGTTTCGCGCGCGGAGCCGCGGTCACGTGCCGCGGCTCCGCGCGAGTCCTCTCATCCCCAGCGGGAGAAGATCGACCGATGCCCAAGCTGAAGCTGGACCTCGAAGCCATCGCCGTGGAGAGCTTCGACGCCGACGCCGCCGGCCCGGCGCGCGACGCCCTGAGCGGGCACCCCTGCTCCGCCATCGACGCGTGCCCGTCGCGCCTGTGCGCCACGTCGCTCTGCTGAGCGGCGCGATCACCAACCCTTCCCACCAGAGGAGCAAGACGATGGAGAAGCTGAGACTCGACCTCGACGCGATCGCCGTGGAGAGCTTCGACGTGGCCGATGTTCGCGACGAGCGCGGCACCGTGCTGGGCAACGACTTCGTCAGCGGGCGCCGCTGCTCGGCCATCGACGCGTGCCCGTCGGCGCGCGGCTGCACCGAGATCTCGCCCTGCTGAGCCCACGGATCTCCAGACCAGGAGGCACACCATGGAGAAGCTGAAGCTGGACGTGGACGCCGTTTCGGTGGAGTCGTTCGACCCCCGGACGGCCCCCCCCGCCGCGCTCGAGGACATCCTGCGCCCCTCGCGCCTCGACGCATGCCCGTCGTCGCGCGGCTGCACCGAGATCACGTCCTGCTGACGGGACGCGAAACCTTTCCCATCCCACGAGGAGTACAACCATGCAGAAGCTGACGCTCGACGTGGCCGAGCTGCGCGTCGAATCGTTCGCCGCGGGCGAGTCCGCCGGCGAGGGCACCGTGCACGGCGCCGAGGCCACCCCCGGCCACTCGTGCCTGCGCACCGCGTGCTGCCCCGACACCTTCCAGCCGGGCTGCACCGGCTGACGCGCTCCCCGGCTCCGGCGGCGGATCCTGCGGGTCCGCCGCCGGGGCCGGCATCCTGGACCGATTCGATCGAGGGAAATCGTCACAGGCCGCTTCACGGGCGGCCGGCCGGGATCACCCCTCGATCGAAAAATCCGAGATACTCAGCGCATGCCGGACCGGCGGCCCCGGACCCGCTGCTCCCCGGCGAGCACGAGGGGACTTCGCGTCCGCAGCGATGTCCCATTTCTCATGTAAGATGGCCGCTTCCGTGCGCGGGGTAGATCGGCTCGTGGAGGCGCGAGGGTCCGCTTCGGCCAGCGCCGCGCGTTCTTGTAAGGGGATGTTGGGACACGTCGTGGGAGGACTCACGGATTCCGCCGAGAAATCCGCCACACCACGCTGCGACCTACCCTGTCGCGTGAACCGGGGAATGCTGTTATCTTGAGAACCTGACCGCAAAAGAGGGATCGCCCCACCGCGGTCCGTCCCTGGCTCCCGGCACATGGCCGCGGGCCCGCACCCCCAGCGATGTACCTTACATGCCCCCGTCCCAGCACGCGGAGATCCCGCCGCTTCGAGAGGCGTTCCAGCAGTTCCTCAGGCTGCTGCGGCTCATCCGCCGCTACTGGGGGCCGCTGGGCAAGGGGATCGCGCTCGGACTCGTGCTGGGGCTGCTGGGGATGGTCACGCCGTACCTGTCCAAGCTGCTGATCGACGAGGTGTATCCCACCCGCAACCTCACCCTCATGGAGGTGCTGGTCGCGGGGATCCTGGCGGTTTCGGTGGCGTCGGCGGTGATGTCGGCCATCCGCACCTACTTCACCTCCTACACCACCAACCACCTCTCCAACGCCACCTCGCTCCTCTTCTTCAACCACCTGCAGCACCTGCGCACGCGCTTCTTCGACGAGCACCGCGTGGGCGAGATCGTGTCGCGCTTCGCCGACGTGCGCAACTCGCTGAACAGCGTGAGCCGCGTGTTCGAGACGCTGTTCGTGAACGGCGTGTACCTGATCCTGGTGCCGCCCTTCCTGTTCGTGCTGCAGTGGAAGCTGGCCATCGTCTCGCTGATCACCATCCCCCTGACGGTGGCCATCACCACCGCGTCGGCCCGGCTGCTGCGGCGCTTCTGGAAGAAGAGCGCCGAGGCGTACGCCGACCTGGGCGCCTACCAGGTGGAGGTGCTGAGCCATATCCGCACGCTCAAGGTGATGGCCATGGAGCACGCCGTGTACGGGCGTGCCCGCGACCAGATCCAGCAGGCGCTGCAGGTGCAGCTCAAGGCCAACGCGTGGAGCCAGGTGTTCACCACCATCACCGCGGTGGTGCGCGCGCTGGGGACGGCGGTGTTCACCTGGTACGGGTGGACGCTGATCGTGCAGGGCGACATGTCGCTGGGCGACTACATCGCCTTCACCGCCTACATGGGGTACCTGTACAACCCGCTCCAGCAGATCACCGGGCTGTTCTCCGACTTCCAGCAGACCGCGGTGAACCTGGGGCGCATGTTCGAGTACCTCGACAAGCCGGTGGAGCAGGACCCGGCCGGCGCCTACGAGCCGCACGGCCCCATCGAGCACCAGATCGAGGGCGACGTCCGCCTGCGCGACCTGTCCTTCGGCTACACCGAGGAAAAGCGCGTCATCCACGACGTGACCCTGCACTTCCCGCGCGGCGGCGTGACGGCCATCGTGGGCCCCAGCGGCGCGGGGAAGAGCAGCCTGCTGCGCCTGATCACGCGCATGGAGGACCCGGACGCGGGGCAGGTGTTCGTGGACGGCGTGCCCGTGACCTCGATGTCGATGAGCGACCTGCGGCGCCAGGTGAGCGTGGTGTGGCAGGAGTTCTCGCTGATGCAGGGCACCATCTGGGAGAACCTGACGCTGGGCGCCGAGCGCGTGACCCGCGCCGAGGTCGACGACGCGGTGCGGCTCTGCCGGCTCGACTCGCTGGTGGCCGACCTGCCCAAGGGCTACGACACCAGCGTGGCCGAGTGGGGCGCCACCCTCTCGGGCGGGCAGCGGCAGCGGATGGCGCTGGCCCGCGCGCTGATCCGCGACACGCCGGTGCTGCTCCTCGACGAGGCCACCAGCAACATCGACATGCAGACCGAGACGGAGATCCTGCGCGACCTCTTCCAGCGGCTGCAGGGGAAGACCATCATCTTCGTGACCCACCGCGTGCAGACCGCCGCGCTGGCCGACCAGATCTGCGTGATCGAGGCGGGGCGCGTGGCCGGGGTGGGCACGCACGCGGAGCTTTACCGCGACAACGAGACCTACCGCCTGCTGCACGGCGGCGGCAACGTGGAAGAGGTGCGGCGCCTGCGCGCCGTCCCGCAGACGGTCTGATCCCGGACCTTCCGGCATCCCGACGTGAGACGTGATCCCAGCGCGCGCGCCCCGCTGCCGGCGGCGCGCGCGCACCACGAGACGACCCGAGCACCAGCATGAGCCCCATCCCCAAGAAGGCCGGGCCCGATCCCGACGTGATCCCGCTGCGGCTTCCCGAGATTCCCGACGAGGGGCAGCCCGGCTCGCGCTTCGTCCGCCGCTCGGTGGGGATGACGCTGACGCTGGTGGCGCTCCTGGCGGCCACCGCGTTCCTGGTGGCGTCGATCGTGAGGATGGACGTGACGGTGAAGGCGGCCGGCGTGCTGGAGCCCGTGGGCCTCTACCCGGTGCGCGCGCTGGAGGGCGGCCCGGTGCGCGAGGTGCTGGTGCAGACCGGCGACACCGTCCATCGCGGCCAGGTGCTGGTCCGCATGGACACGGTGGAGCTCAGCTCGTCGCTGGCCCAGCTCGAGGCGCAGCTGCGCGCGGCCGAGATCGACCGCCAGCGCAGCGCCACCGCCGACCCGCTGCAGCGCGAGCAGAACCTCCAGCGCGCCGCCCAGACCCGCCAGCGGCTCGCGGCCGCGATGGCCACCCTCCGCCAGCGGATGGTGGAGTACGACCTGGGGACCAACGCCGATTCGCTCCTGGCCGCCTACGTGCCGGGGACGCACGTGACGCTCGACCAGGCGGTCAGCGAGGTGCGCAGCGCCCAGGCCGAGCTGCGCGTGTCGGGCGCCGAGGGCGGGCTGCAGGAGCTGTCGCGCTTCGACCGCGAGAAGCTGGGGACGCAGATGGACCAGCTGCGCGCGCAGATCGCCGCGGTGCGGGCGCGGCTGGGCAAGCTGACCATCGCCGCGCCGGTGGACGGGGTGGTGCTGACCGAGCAGCTGGAGCGGCTGAACGGCGCCTTCGTGCGCGAGGGCGAGCAGCTGATGGAGCTGGGGGGGACGACGCAGTGGCGGGTGCAGCTGAACGTCAGCGAGCGCGACGTGCACAAGATCCACGTGGGCGACTCGGTGAAGGTGGAGCTTCCCGCCTTCGACCAGTCCGAACGCCAGCTGCTGGGCGGGCGGGTGGACTACGTGGCCCCCGAGCCGCTGGCGCTGCAGGGGGCGCAGGCCGGCGCGGGCGGGCAGCAGCCGGGCGCGGCGGCGGGCGGGCAGGCGGGGCCGGGCGTCTACCGCATCACCGCCACGCTGGAACGCTCGCAGCTGGAGAAGATGGGCATCGAAAACTTCCGCCGGGGGTATTCGGTGCAGGGGAACGTGATCACCAAGAGCGGACGCATCATCACGCTGCTATGGAACTACCTGACCGAGAAGCTGGGGAAGTGACCGACGGGGCACGCTTCGGGCCGCCCGCGCCCTTCGATCCGCCGGAGTGGGTGGCCGACGGGCTGGGGCGGCCCACGGGACGCGGGCTGCTCGTCGGGGTGATCGACAGCGGGTGGGACCGCAACTGCGACGATCCGCGCGTCCTTCCGGGGATCGGACTGGTCGACCCCGAGGACGACCTGGCCATGCTGCGCACCGACGACGACCACGACCGCGTGGGCCACGGCACGGCGTGCATCCACCAGATCCTGCGCATCGCCCCGGATGCCCAGGTCGTGCCCATCCGCGTGTTCGGGCGCGACCTGGAGACCAGCCCGGGAACGCTGCAGGCGGGGATCCTGTACGCCATCGAGCGCGGCGTGAACGTGGTGAACCTGAGCCTGGGAACCACCCTCGAGGGCACGCTGCAGCCGCTGTACATCGCGTGCGAGAAGGCGCGGCAGCAGGGGATCATCGTGGTGGCCGCGGGGCACAACTCCAAGGACTGGAGCTACCCGGCCATCTTCGAGCCGGTGATCGGCGTGTCGGCGGGGCGCTTCGGGTCGCCGTACGAGTACCGCTACCTGCACGACGAGGCGATGGAGTGCCAGGCGTGGGGGGTGGAGCAGCCGGTGATCTGGCTGCGCGGCGAGCAGCAGATCAAGCACGGCACCAGCTTCGCGGCGCCGAACATCACCGGGATCGTGTGCCTGCTGATGGAGCGCCATCCCGGCGCCGGGCTCGAGGAGATCCGCGAGCTGCTGCCGCAGTACGCCCTCGAGGTGGTCTCCGCCCCCGCCGAGGAGAAGCCGAAGCGCCGGCCGCGTGCGAAGGCGGCGGCCGCCAAGTCCAAGGCGGCGAAGAAGCCGTCGCGGAAGAAGGGCGAGGCGGCGGAGGCCAAGGCGCCGGCGCCCCGCCGTTCCCGCCGCAAGGCTGCCGCGGAGGTGGTGGAGACTCCCGCGCCCACCGCGTCCGACAACGGCGCCAAGCCGCGCCGCCCGCGCGCGAAGGCCGCGACCGCCGCCAGGCCCGCGGCGAAGAAGCGTCCGGTGAAGAAGGACGAGGCGGCGGAGGCGAAGAAGGACGAGCCGGCGGAGACGAAGCCCCGGCGCCGCCGGCGAACGCCCGCGGCGGTGTAGACTGTCTTTGGGCTCACGCAGAGTCAGCAGGGTCAGCAGAGAACAAACTGCTGGCCCTGCTGACTCTGCGTGAGCCCTTTCTTTTCGTGGGACGGAAGGAAGAAAGAAGGGCTCTCACAGAGGGCACAGAGGTCACGGAGGAATTCGTTTTTTCCTCTGTGACCTCTGTGCCCTCCGTGAGAGAAAAATCACCGGCGGAGGGTGAGCCAGACGAAGGCGACGATCACCAGCGCCTCGACCAGCGCGGCGGCGAGGATCGCGTTGCGGGTGACGCGGGCGCTCATCGCGGCGCTCCCGCGTGCGCCAGCTCCAGCGCGGCCAGGATGCGCGCGCCGGTGCGGCTGACGTGCGCGCCGAGCGCCGCCAACCCCAGCGCCAGCGTGGAGTAGACGAGCACCGCGGACACGAGCAGGAGCAGGTGCGTGCGGTCGTGCAGGTCCGCCAGCAGCAGGAAGGCGAGCAGCAGGATCGCCTCGACCAGCACGGCGCCCGCCAGGCTCAGCTTGAACCACCGCTCGCGGCGGTCGATCTCGTCCAGCGCGGATCTGCGAATGCGGTCCAGGTCGCTCATGGGGTTCCTCGTTCGATGGAAGTGGGGCCGGCGTCCAGCGCCCGGCGCAGCGCGCGGAGGCCGTAGGCGAGCCGCGACTTGGCGGTGCCGGCGGAGATGCCGAGCACGGCCGCGGTTTCGGCGAGGGTGAGCTCCTGCAGGTAGTGGAGGTCCAGCACCGCCCGGCTGGCCGGCGACACTGCCGCCATCGATTCGCGCAGCCGCGCCGCCAGCGCCGGGTCGATGCGCTCCGGCGGCTCGGGCGCGGGGGCGTGCTCCAGTGCCGCGTCGTCCGCCCAGCGCTCGCGCAGCCGGCGCTCGCGGCGGGCGTGCCTCATCGCTGCCCGCGCCGCGATGCGGAACGCCCACGGGCGGAACAGCGCCGGCTCGCGCAGCCATCGCAGCTTCCGCCAGATCCGCACGAACACCTCCTGCAGCACGTCGTCCGCCAGCGCGCGGTCGCCCACCACGCTGGTGACGAAGCCGTGCAGCGGCGCCTGCACTCCGGCCAGCAGCGCCTCGAACGCGGCCCGGTCGCCGGCCTGTGCCCTCAGCACCTGGAAGCTCTCGCGGGTGTCGCGCTGCATGGTCTGGAGATGCGGTGCGGGTGGCGTCTCTACCCTCGCGCTGGTAGAGAGCCCTCGGGGCGGGCCAGGTGTTCGAATTGGGGAAGATGCTTGTGCGTCCGACCAGGATCGCGTGCTGACACGGCCACAGATCCCTGCGGCCTGCAAGCTGTTGTGCAGACGCCGATTACGGGCTGGCTGGCCTCAGGATGGCGTCGGGCGGTGAGTTGAGAATCACCCTCCCCCCAGTCGGTTTTGGGGGGAGGGTCGCGCGAAGCGCGGGGTGGGGGGCCAAGGATGCCGCGGCCGCACGCCCGTCCGCCCAGCGCTCCATCATCAGCCCGCGCGCACTCAGCACTCAGCACTTCACGCCTCGACCGGCACCGTGAACGTGAACTCGCTTCCTCTCCCCGGCGTGCTGCGGACGGTGATGTCGCCGCCCATCAAGCGCGCGAGCTGGCGGGCGACGCTGAGGCCCAGCCCCGAGCCGCCGTGCTCGCGGATCAGCCCCTGCTCGGCCTGCCAGAAAGGCTCGAAGATCCGCTCCAGCTGGTCGGGATAGATCCCCATCCCCGTGTCGCCCACCACGAACGCAGCCGCGTCGCCGTCCCTCCGCGCCTCCAGCGTCGCCTTCCCCCGGTCGGTGAACTTCACCGCGTTCCCCAGCAGGTTGGTGAGCACCTGCCGCACCTTCCGCCCGTCGGCCACCAGGGTGAAGTCCGGGTCCGGTCCGCGCACCTCGAACCCGATCCCCCGCTCCAGCGCCAGCGGCTCCACCAGGGCGGCGACCTCCTCCACCAGCGCGGAGACGGCCACCGGCGCGGCGCGGACCTCCTCCTGCCCCGCCTCGATCCGCGCGAAGGTCAGGATCTCGTCGATCAGCTCCAGCAGGTGGCGCGCGGCGCTCTGCATCCGCCCCACCTGCGGCGCCAGCGGCTCCGGCAGCGCGGCGGGAATCCCCATCAGGAAGAGGTCCGTGTAGCCCAGGATGGCGTTCAGCGGCGTGCGCAGCTCGTGGCTCATCACCGCCAGGAAGTCGTTCTTGGCGCGGTTGGCCTCCAGCGCCCGCTGGTACAGCCGCGCGTTGTCCACCGCGAACGCCGCGCGGCGCGCCAGCTCCTCCGCGCGCTCCAGCTCCACGTCGTCGTAGCGCCTGCCCGACGTCGTCGCGCAGAGCAGGATAGAGCCCAGCACGCGGCCGCGGGCCACCAGCGGGACGGCCATGTACGCGCGCACGCCCAGCTCGCGGACGGTGTCTTCCGGCTGCAGCTCGGCCACGCCCGGCGGCGCCGCGCCGTCGTTCACCACCAGCGGGTGCGCGGTGCGCATCACCACCGCCACGGGGTCGGAGGAGACGAGGCTGGGGGTGAAGTCCAGCAGGCGGCGCGCGGCGGCGTCCTGCGCGGCGTCGGCGTTGGCGGCGTCGACGCGCTCGATCCTGCCCTCGTCCAGCACGTCGATCACGCACACGTCCGCCATCACGGGCACGGCCAGGCGGGCTACGCGCCGCAGCGTCTCGGTGTAGTCGAGCGACGAGGAAAGCACCGTTCCCGCGTCGGCCAGGAAGCGCTGCTGGTCGCCCGCCTCGCGCAGCTCGGTGATGTCGATGCACGAGCCGATGTAGCCGGCGAGCGCGCCCTCGGCGGTGACGAGGGGGAAGCCGTGGTCGAGGACCGCGCGATACTCGCCGTCGTGGCGGCGCAGGCGGTACTCCATGCGGAACTCGCGCCGCGCCTCGAAGCTGGAGAGGTAGAGGGTCATGCACCGCTGGTAGTCGTCCGGGTGCACGCCGTCGGCCCAGCCGTTCCCCAGCTCGTCGTCGATCCCCCGCCCGGTGAACTCCAGCCAGGGGCGGTTCACCCAGTCGAAGAGCGCGTCGGGCCCCGCCGTCCACATCATCACCGGCGCGCTGTCGGCCATGGTGCGGAAGCGCGCCTCGCTCTGGCGCAGCGCGGCGGCGGCCTCGCGCTGGGCGGTCACGTCGTCGATCGTCACCACCACGCCGTCGCCCTGGGCGTGCAGCGGCGCGGCGCTCACCCGCAGCGCCACCCGCCGGCCGCCGCGCGTGAGCTCCACCTCGTCGCCGAGGACCGTCTCGCCCGTCCGCAGCACGCGCCCCGCGGGCCCCTCCTCCAGCGGGAGGGGAGCGTCGCCGCGGAAGGCCGCCAGCCGCGGGTCGCCGCGGTGCATCGTCACCAGCTCCTCGCGCGGGATGCCCAGGACGCGCGCCGCCGCCTGGTTGGCGAAGGTGATGCGGCCGTCGGACGCGACCAGGAGCACCCCCTCGGCCATCGTCTCCAGGATCTGCCGCAGCCGGTCGCCCGCACGCTGCGTCTCGCCGTGCGCCGCCTCCAGGCGCTCGTGCGCGGCCTCGACCCCCCGGCGCAGCGCCTCGGACTCGTCGATCTGCTGCTGCAGCTCCTCGTTCAGCGACTGCATCTCCTCGGCCTGCACCTCCAGCTCCACCGCCTGCTCCTGGAGCTGCCCGGCCAGCTGCGCCGCCTCGGCCGCCTCGCGCTCGGCCCGGCGGCGCGCGTCGATCAGGCGCTGGTTCAGCACGCTGGCGATGTATCCCGCCGCGACGAAGAACCCCAGCTTCACCGCCTCGCCCGGCCCGCGCACGCTGAGCGGGTCGCCGGGGGAGAGGAAGAAGAGGTCGACGGCGACGACGGAAAGGATGCTGGCCACGATGCCGGGCCCCAGCCCGCCGTACCACGCGGCCAGGACCACGGCGAAGAGGAAGACGACGAGGAAGTTGGGCGCGATCCACGGCCGCAGCAGCGCGCAGAAGCCCGCCGCGGCGGCGACGGTGACGAGCGCCGCCGCGTACCGGGCGGCGACATGCGGCGCATCCGCGCGGAGATCGGCGGGAGGATCCTGCCTGGAGCCGTGGGTCGCGAGCTGCACCGCGCGTGTCTGGATGGGGTTGCGATGTGCGCGCGAATCAATCCGGGTCCACCTGGTGGACCCGCGCCGGAGAAGCCCGGTGGAGGATGCAAGTTTCGGACACCTTCCGGCCGCCCGCCGATTCAGCGAAAGCCGGATTTCCTCCTCTGTCGCAGACCGGCCGATTGCGAAAAAGAATCTCACGCAGAGCAGCAGAGGCAGCAGAGGAACTGCGTGATAGTCCTCTGCGACCTCTGCGGCCTCTGCGTGAGATTTTGTTTCTGGAGAGTCAGGACTGCGCCGGCTCGCGGACGGCTTCGAGGAGCTCGATCAGGGTGCCGAGGCGCTCCGCGCCGAGATGGGAGAGCTGGCGCAGGTGCATCCGCTCGATCTCCGCGTCCAGCGGGGCGATGGCCTCGCGCCCGGCGGGGGTGATGCGCGTCCACACCACGCGGCGGTCCTCGGTGCAGCGCCAGCGCTCGGCCAGCCCGCGCTTCTCCAGCCGGTCCAGCAGCCGGGTGACGTCGGGGTCGCGCGTGATCATCCGGTCGCTGACATCGCCCGCCGTCAGCCCCTTCTCACCCGCGCCGCGCAGGATGCGCAGCACGTTGTACTGCGTGGGCGTCAGGTCGTGGCGCTTCAGGACGTCGGACAAGCCCTGGACAAGGACGTTCGCCGTACGCTGCACGTTGAGGTACGCCTCTTCCTCGAGCGTCTCGATCGGGCGGTTCTGCCTGATTTCCTGCTGGAGCTTGCCGGGCACGGGGCCTCCTGGACGCCGCGTTGTTTCGTTTGGCCCGACGATAGACGGCGGAACGGGTGAAGTCAACGAATTCGGTTCGAAATGATGGGAACCCGACCATTCGTGGCATCTCCGCCCGCGTCTTTCCCTCTACGCGATCCCACTCACGCGCGGTGGGATGGATCGCGTGCATGCCGCGGCATCCCGCCCCCCTCCCCGCGCTTCGCGCGACCCTCCCCCCAAAACCGACTGGGGGGAGGGTGGGTAACGGACGCATCGAAACGGCTCGCCGCCACCCGGTTTCGGGGAGGCGGCGAGCCGTTCATCCATCTCCTGTCGAGCCGTTTCGATCGCCCGCTACGGCTGGGGCGCCGCGCGGACGCGGTAGATGCGGCCGTCCACCAGCACCGCCACCTGCTGCCCCAGCGCGAAGTAGCGGCCCAGCGCAGGCACCCGCTGCAGCAGCGCGAAATACTCGTCGGTGCCGAACGTCACCGTCGTCTCGGGAAGGTGGGCGTGGTTGTCGCGCGGGATGGCCGCGTCGGTCCACACCCCGTCGCGCAGGTAGAAGGTCTTGTCGCCCACGTGCTGGGCGTTCGCCGCGGCGGCGCCCTCCGCGCCCACCGTGGCGGCCTCCTGCATCCGGCGCGTGGTCACGCTCTGCGCCACGGCCGCGCGCCCGGTCGTCGCCTGCGCGTCCATCGGCATGGTCGGCGGAGGCGGCGGAGGCGGGGGTGGCGGGGGCGCCGATGGCGGCGGGGCGCCGTTGTAGCCGCCGGACGCCGACCCGCGGATCCGCACCTGGTCGCGCACGGGCTGCGGCACGGGCCGCGGCCGATCCTCCGCGACGGCGCCGGGCTCCAGCGCGAGGAACGACGTGTACGGCGTCACGATGCCGTAGCGCGTCCCCAGCTCCACGATCTCGTCGCGCAGCTCCTTCTGCTCTCCGTTGCTGCGGATCTGCTCCATCAGCCATCCCACCCGCCGGGTCGCCCAGAGACGCGGCAGCCAGTCGTTGGCCTCCGCCCGCAGCGGGAAGCGCTGGCCGGGATAGGTGAAGGTGCGCATCGGCGAGCCCGAGCCGCTCAGGCGGATGGCCACGTCGCGCAGCTCCGTGTCGTTGCGGTAGCGTCCGACGAGGGCGAGCTGCGTCCCCCGGAACAGGTCCGGCAACGAGCGGGGATAGACGAGGTCGGTGCGCACCGGGCCCATGTCCACCCGCACGTCGGTCAGCACCGGGTGGTTCACCTTGTCGAAGAAGGCGCCCACCTTCACCTCCAGGTCCTCGCGCGGCTCCACGTAGTCCGACGTGCCGCCGTTCTCCGCGGCCACCCGGTCCAGCAGGCGCGTGTTGACGTCGTAGCCCACGCCGAAGGTGAACAGCCGCACGCCGCCGCGCCGCGCCCGCCGCGTGTTCTCCAGGATCGCGGCGACGGAGGTGTCGCCCACGGTGGGCAGACCGTCGGTGAGGAAGACGAGCAGCCGCGGGCGCGTGGATTGGCGGGGGAACTGCTCCATCGCCTGCACCAGCGCGTCGTTGATGTTCGTCCCCCCCGCGGGGCGGAGGCCGGAGACGAACTCCGTCCCGCGGCGCCGGCCGGCGTCGGTCGCGGCGATCAGCCCCGTCTCCATCAGCCGCGTGTCGCCCGAGAAGGCGATCACGTTGAAGCGGTCGCCCGGGTTCAGCCCGCGGATCCCGTACTCCAGCGCGCGCCGCGCCTTGTCGATCTTCCCCTCCTCGCTCATCGACCCGGAGACGTCGAGAACGAAAACCACGTCCTTGGCCGCGTACTCCTGCGCGTGCACGGTGGTGGGCGGGGAGATGAGGAGGAGGTAGTAGCCGTCCTTCCCCGCCTCGCGGTAGGTGAAGAGCGAGAGGCCGATCTCGCTGGGGCTGGGCGCCCAGAAGAGCTGGAAGTCGCGCCGCTCGCCCTGTCGCGCGCTCTCGAAGCTCACGCGCACGCGGCGGTCGCCGTCGCCGCGGCGGACGTCCACGGCGTGGCTGGGCGAGTAGACGGTGCGCATGGGCTGCTGCGCGCGGATCTCCACCGTGCCGGAGACGCGCTCCACCGGGCTGGCGTTGCGGCCGATCCCCAGCGGATAGCGGTAGCCCACCGTGCCGCCCTCGGCCTGCAGCACCTGCGTGTAGGTGAGCTCCAGCTTCTTCGTCGACCGCGGGTTGATGGGGAAGATGCTGGCCTGGAACAGGTCCTCGCCCGCGTACTCCAGCAGCCCGGGATCGCGGCGGCGCCGCACGATTCCGTCGTAGATGCGGCGCGCCTCCTCGCGCGGGCGCACCTCGCCGGCCAGCCGCCTGTCGCCGTCCCAGATGGCGAAGTCGGTGACGCTGGCGCCGCGGGGGATGGGGAAGAAATAGGTGCCCTCGAGCGTGGCGCCGGTCTCGTTGCGGAACACCTGCGTCACGTGCGTGGTGGCCACCTGCCCCTCGATGGTGGTCTCGATGGCCACCGATTCGATGGGAAGGCCGATGCGCCCCGACGGCGGCACCCACGGCGTGCGGCAGTCGCGGCATTCGGGGACGATGATGCCCTGCGCGCCGAGCGGCGGCGCGGCGGCCAGCAGGAGCGCGGCGGCGGAGAGGAGGCGTTGGATTCGCATGGGGATGGGCTCCACGAGGAAGGATGGTCCTCGGGCTGGTACCCGCGCCGGGGACGGTAGAGTTCCGTCCACACCGCGCACGAGCGGTTCCGCAGGTGGAACGCGCGACGAGACGGCGTTCTGTCCGCTAAGTATTTAGCATCATGGGAGATGAGGGGAGATGAGGGATCCCGGGTGAGAGACATTCTGCAGGCCGCGGCGCTGTGGCCCTCACCCGTAAATCTGGAAGGGCCGACACATAACCCTCGTGTCGGCCCTTCCAGATTTTCGACCTCTCCCGACAGCAGGAGAGGTGAACTGCAACTCAGCGTGGAGGTTGGCTTTCGTTCCGCGGGACGGCCCAACGCCATCGCCCCATCCGCTGTACTGCCTTCCATGGCGCCGATGCGACCGGCGCCGTCGCGATCCGCCTCACCCGCGGCACCACCATGCCTGACCTCGATCGAATCCCCCAACTCTCGCGCCTCCGCCGCGCCGCGCACGCTGGCGGTTTGCTGCTGAGCGGCTTCCTGCTCACCGCCCTCGGCCCCGCGCCGTCGTTCCTGGCCGCGGCCGCGGTGATGCCCGATGCGAGCACCAGCCCCTGGGCGGTCTCATCGCCCGTAGTCCGCGAAGGCGGACTTCGTGTGGTTGTTGCTGCGAATTCATTCGCCCCCCTCCGCTCGCGTCCGACCCTCCAGCGCCGCGCGGAGATCGCATCTCCCCCGACCGCGGAGGACACCGCGCGGGCGCTGCAGCTGCTGCAGCGCGCGACGTTCGGCGCGCGGCCGCGGGATCTCGCGGAGGTGCTGCGGCTGGGGCGGGAGGCGTGGCTCGACCGGCAGCTCCACCCCGAGCGCATCGACGACGCGGCGCTCGGCGCGCGGCTGGCGGCCTTCCCCGCGGCGGCGATGTCACCCGGCGAGCTGTACGCCGCCTTCCCGCCGCCGCAGGCCGATCCCGCGCGCCGCGCCCAGCGCGACTCCGCCCGCCGCGCCGCGCAGGGCGACGGGGAGATGATGCGCCCCGGCGCCGCCGCGGCCGACGAGCGGATGGACGCGCCGCAGCGCCCGCGCGCCCGCCGCCGCATCGCCGACGACACGGCGGCGGCGATGCGCGCGGACGGCGCCGGGTTCGCGCAGCGGCGCCGCGCCGGCGCCCGGCGTCCCGCGGCGATCCTGTTCGACGCGGCGGGGGCCAAGGTGCAGCGCGCCGTCTACAGCGAGCGGCAGTTGCAGGAGGTGATGACGGACTTCTGGTTCAACCACTTCAACGTCTTCTTCGGGAAAAACCAGGACCGCTACCTCGTCACCGCCTACGAGCGCGACGCCATCCGCCCGCACGTCTTCGGGAAGTTCCGCGACCTCCTGGAGGCGACCGCCAAGCACCCGGCCATGCTCGTCTATCTCGACAACGCGCAGAGCATGGTGCCGGACTCGCTCAACCCCAACGCCGGCCCTATGGAGACCGCGCGCCAGCGGCTGATGGCGATGCCGCCCGCGCAGCGCGCCGAGGTGCTGCGCCGCCGCGGCGTCGACCCGGCGATGGCGGAGCGGATGATGGCCGATTCGGGCGCGGCGGGGCGGCGGCGCGCGCGGGGGATCAACGAGAACTACGCGCGCGAGCTGATGGAGCTGCACACCCTCGGCGTCGACGGCGGATACACGCAGAAGGACGTGATCGAGGTCGCCCGCGCGCTCACCGGGTGGACGGTGGAGGGACGCGGGCGGCGCGCGGCGGGCGGGTTCGAGCCGTCGTTCATCTTCCGCCCCGCGATGCACGATCCGGGGGAGAAGACCGTGCTCGGCCATCGCCTCGCGGCGGGGCGGGGGATCGAGGACGGCGAGGAGGTGCTCGACCTCCTCGCGCGCCACCCGGCGACGGCGCGGCGCGTCGCCTTCCGGCTGGCGCAGCGCTTCGTGGCCGACGACCCGCCGCCGTCGCTCGTCGATCGCCTCGCCGCGACGTTCACGCGCACCGACGGCGACCTGCGCGAGGTGACGCGCGCACTCTTCCTCTCCCCCGAGCTGTACGACACGCGCTACGCCGACGCCAAGGTGAAGTCGCCGCTGGAATTCGTCGCCGGTGCGCTGCGGGCGACCGGGGCGGACGTGGGCCCCTCGCGCGGGGTGCTGCAGGCGTTGCGGGAGATGGGCGAGATGCCGTACGCCGCCTCGCCGCCGACGGGCTACGCCAGCTCGTCCGCCGAGTGGACCAACAGCGGGGCGATGCTGAACCGGATGAACTTCGGCCTTGCACTCGCCGCGGGACGGATCGACGGCGTGCGATTGGACCCGGCGCGATTCGTGTCAGGCGATGCGCAGCGTCAGGTGGCCGCCCTCGCCGCCGCGGTGATGCCGGGGACGACGGATGCGGGCCTGTTCCGCACCATCGCCGACGACGTGGCCGCGCAGGCGCAGCTCGACGAGCGGCAGCGCGCCGCGCGGGCGCTGGGGCTGCTGATCGGCTCGCCGGCGTTCCAGCGGAGATAAAAGCGGTGCGAAAGTGCGACAGTGCGAGAGTGCGAGAGTGCGAGAGTGCGAAAGTAAACCGGCGCGGAATCCCGGAATTCGCACGCAAACGAAACGCACTCACGCACTTTCGCACCCTCGCACTTTCGCACTTTCGCACTTTCGATCCGGCGCAGGAGCCTCGAAATGGACCCGATCAACCGGCGCGTGTTCCTGAAGGGCGGCGCCATGGCACTGCTGGCGCTGGCCCGGCCGCCCGAATTCCTGGCGCGCTCGCTGCTGGCCGAGTCGCGCGCCGCCGCGCGGAAGAAGACGCTGATCTGCATCTTCCAGCGCGGCGCGGCCGACGGGCTCAGCATGGTCGTCCCCTTCGGCGATCCGGCGTACTACGCGGCGCGGCGCTCCATCGCCATCGCCGACCCGGCGCGGCGGGGGGCGCGGGGCGCGCTGGACCTGGACGGCCACTTCGGGCTCCATCCCTCGCTCGAGCCGCTGCTGGAGCTGTATCGCCGCCGCGAGCTGGCCATCGTCCACGCGGCCGGATCGCCCAACCCCTCGCGCTCGCACTTCGAGGCGCAGGACATCATGGAGACGGCGTCGCCCGACCGACGTTCGAGCGACGGGTGGCTGAACCGCGTGCTGCGCGAGACCGACTGCGCCGAATGTGCAGGCCGCACGCTGGCCGATCCGCACGCGCACGCGGCCGACCACGCCGCGGGACAGGCGGCGCTCCGCGGCGTGGCGATGGGGGCCGAGCTCCCGCTCTCGCTGCGCGGCACGGCGCCGGCGCTGGCCATCGCCGACCTGGACCGCTTCGGCGTGGCCGGCGGGCACGACCCGTCGCTGGCCGGCACCTTCGCGCGGATGTACGGCAACGAGCACGGCGACCGGGTGAGCGGCGCCGCGGGCGAGGGGCTGGACGCGGCCGAGCTGCTGAAGCGCATCGACCCCGCACGCTACGAGCCCGCGGCCGGCGCGCGCTATCCGGGCACGGACTTCGGCCGCTCGCTGCGCCAGATCGCCCAGCTGGTGAAGGCGGAGGTGGGCGTCGAGGTGGCCTTCGCGGACTTGGGGGGATGGGACACGCACGTGGCGCAGGGCGGCGCCGACGGGCAGCTCGCCCGGCGCTTGGCCGAGCTGGCGCAGGGCCTCCGCGCGCTGCACGACGACCTGGGCGAGCGCATGCGCGACGTGGTGATCCTGACCATGAGCGAGTTCGGCCGCACGGTCGCGGAGAACGGCTCCGGCGGCACCGACCACGGCCACGCCAACTGCATGTTCGTGATCGGTGGCGACGTGCGCGGCGGCCGCGTGCTGGGCGACTGGCCCGGCCTGGCGCCCGGCCAGCTGCACGAGGGGCGCGACCTGAAGGTGACGACGGACTTCCGCGACGTGTTCGCCGAGGTGGCGGGGAAGCACCTGGGCGCCACGCACCTGGAGCGCGTGTTCCCCGGCTTCGAGGCCAGCCCCGCGCGCTTTCGCGGCGTCCTGGGCTGATCCGTAGAGAAAAGAAGGGGTTCACACGGAGGGAACGGAGGTAACGGAGGAACTCACCGTTCGCGCGGCTTCCTCCGTTCCCTCCGTTTCCTCCGTGTGAGACCCCGGTCTGCTGGAGATCACCCCCCGCCTTCGGCCTGCGCGCGCAGCTGCCTGCGCAGCACCTCCACCCACGCGGGGCGGGGGACGCCGCACTGCTCGTAGATCCCCTCCAGCTTGTCGAGCATCTCCACGCCGGCGGCGGGGCGCAGGTAGGCGGGTACCGCGCCCAGCATCTGGTCCACCAGGAAGCGCGCGGCGTCCACCGTCAGCCCCGAGCCGCCGCGCGCGGACTGCTCCACGTACCACGCGCGCAGCTTGGCCAGCGTCTTCCCGTACGGCACCACGTTGCCGGTGACCAGGTTGTACACTCCGCCGTGGCTCATCTTCACCTCGGCGGCCACCTGCCGCACGGAAGTCAGTTCCACGCGCCTGCGCAGCGCTTCGCGCAGGAGCTCGATCTCGGCGTCTCGGTCCACCTGGGCCGTCCCGGCAAGGTTTGGCGGTCCTGTCCAGTCGGCAGAGAGTTGCCAAATTGGACGTGAACGGGACCTACCTTACGCGCATCGGGCCGTCGGAACAAGGGCATTTTGCACATGAAAGTCTCCGCAGCGCACGGTTCTGGGGCAAACATGGACACCTTTGCGCATCATCTGTCGGAAACGAGAGGGGGCGCCCCCTTCGGAGCGCCCCCCTCGCATCACCCAATCTCCCTTGCTCAGGGTCGGGCGCCGGCGCGCGCGGAGAGGTGCTGGCGGATCATCTCCTGCAGCTCGGGCATGTGCTCGCGCACCGCACGCTCGCCCAGCGCGGCGCCCTGCTGCATCAGCGAGGGCGTAGCGCGCGCCAGCTTCTGGCCCACGGGGGTGCGGTAGAACTCCGCCATCTCGCGCAGCTCGGCCTCGCTGAAGGTGTTGGCGTACATGTCCGCGTAGTCGGCCTTCAGGTTGTCCCAGCTCATGTAGCGCGCGAAGAACTCGCGCAGCACCGACTCCATCCCCCGCAGCCGCGGGTCGCCCTGCAGCTGCACCTGCAGCGCGGTGTTCAGCGACGCCTCCAGCGCCTGCGGCACGCGCATGGCCACCAGCACGTCCATCGCCGCCATGCGGTGGCTGGGCGAGCGCTGCGCCGCCGCCCCGCCCGCCGCCAGCGCGACGAGGGCGAGCGCCAGCAGGATCTTCTTCATGCGGAACTCCGTCGTTTGCAGGGAGATGGCGATGCCGTCCGCGCGAAAGAACGCCTCCCGCCGCGCGGCGCGCAAGCGGGAGGCGTCGTCACGCCAGGAGCGCGACGAGTCGTGCCGGGGATCCTGAAACGTCGTTGGGGTTTCCGGGATCCATGATTTCACACGGAGGACACGGAGCCCGCATCCGCAGTGCGTCAGATGCAGCCGGCGTAGCAGGTGAACTGCTCCACCCGGGTGTCGATCTCGCAGACACACCCGTCCTCGGACATGCTCTCGCACCCCCCGGCGCAGTTCGAGTAGATCGAGCCCTGCCCGCGTACGGTCCCACGCTGTCTCGCCTCGATGCCTTCGGTGGCGAACTCCTCGACCTTCAGCGCGTCGACGTCCAGCTTCAGCTTGTGCATCGAACCTCCAGTGCGTGGATGGGAACGCACCGCGCCAACCGCCCCGGGACGGTCGTTTCTGCGTACGGTTACGTCCTGAAAGATGCGCAATTATCCGAATTTCGCAAGATCACGCGCACATTGTGGCGGAACAAGCGCAGGGAACAGCATTCGGGTGGCGCCCTGATCAGCCCTGTTCCGCCAACCAGTCCAGCGCCTGCTCGCGGGTGTCGAACGCGGGGATCTTGCGGCGGGTGAACAGGAGCACGGCCTGGTAGGCGATGCGGTGCAGCCCGCCCATCCCCACGATGGCGCTGGCCCTGACGTACGGCCCGTTGTGCGCCGCCAGCTCCTTCATCGCCTGCAGCACCGCCGAGTTGTAGCGCGCGTCCTTCACATCCGTCAGCACCAGCAGCGAGTGCGGGGGATGCTGCGCCACCACCGACTTCGAGTGCTCGATGGTGGCGATGGCCTGCTCGGGGTTCTGGATGCCGGAGTAGTCGAGCAGGAGAATGCGTTTCCCGCGGTGGTCGATGAACCGGGTGCGCTCCATGGGGTGTGTCTCCGAACCGGATGGGTCTGGCTGAAACTGCAGAGGAGATCTGCGGAGGTGATGGAATGTTGCGCCCGGCCCGCGTCGGGCGCCAGCCCTCGCGATGAAGCGGCCATGGAGATGGGAGACAACAGAAAGAGTCTCACGCGGAGACGCGGAGGCGCGGAGAACTCACCGCCGGACTGAGTTCCTCCGCGCCTCCGCGTCTCCGCGTGAGAACGATTCCGTTATCTCGTGATGGTGTCGCTGCGCCGCTCGACGGGCGCGTTCTCGGGCCAGAGGCGGTGCCGTCCCTTGAGCATGGGCGCCAGCGCTGCCAGCATCCCGCTCACCGTCTGGAAGCGCTTGGAGGGGTCGCGCAGCAGCGCGCGCAGGATCAGCTTCTCCAGCTCGGGGGTGACCTGCGAGTTGCGCTGCCGCGGCGGCACCACGTCGTGCGAGAGCTGGGGATAGCGCGTGTTCAGCTCGCGCGTGGTCAGGTTGCGCGGCGCGCCGTCGGGGTCCACGGGGGCGAGCGCCGTCTTCGGCTCGAAGTCGTCGTCCTCGTCGTCGTACCAGAAGTCCTCGTCCTCGTCTTCCTCGATCTCCTCCGTGGGCCACTTGCCCGTCAGCAGCTCGTAGAGGAGCGCGCCCAGCCCGTATACGTCCGTCGCTGTGGTCAGCGGCTCGCGCAGCACCTGCTCGGGGGCCATGTACGGCGCCGTTCCCAGCCGGTCGCCGGGGCGGCGCGCCTCCTTCCCCAGCGGCCACACCACGTCGAAGTCCAGGAGAACGGGGATGCCCTCGCGGAGATGCACGTTGCCGGGCTTCAGGTCGCGGTACAGCCAGCCGCAGCGGTGGAGATAGTGGATCGCCGCGCCCACGTGCATGGTGGCGCGGATGGCGTCGGGAACATGCAGGCGGCGCTTGGGGAGGCTCTCCAGCACGTCGAAGAGCGAAGGACCGGCAAGATATTCCATCAGGAGATAATGCCGCCCGTCCGAGTCGCCCGTGCCGAACACCTGCACGATGTTGGGGTGGCGAACCCGGCCCAGCACGCGCTCCTCCTTGCGCAGCGAGGTGGGGAGGCGGCGGTTCCGGATGTGCTCGGGGGCCACCATCTTGGCGGTCAGCGCGCACCAGTGGCGGTTGCTCCACACCTGGTAGAGCTCGGTCATGCGGCCACGTGCCAGGTGGCCGATCACCGTCAGCTCGCCCACGCGGTCGCCGACGGCCAGCGAGAACTCGGCCTTGGGCCGCGCCGGGTCGTGCTCCCACCGGCGCGCGGCCACCAGTCCCTGGTACCGCGGCTTTGCCACTGCCGCCATTCGGTTGCCTCCCAACAGGTTGCGCCTCCGGTGAGCCCGGACGCGTGAAAAGCCGCGCCAATCCTCTACATCCCTACGCAACGGGCGTACCCCGCGCGGAACCCTGGCGTTTCCGGAGGGTAGCGGATTATGCTGGAAACCGGTCCCCTCCATCCTCCGCGCGCCCGGTCCCGGGTCGTGACGTTCGCCCTTCCGCCTTCGTCCACCCCCGGGATCCCTCGCGATCCGCGCGAGGAGCAGGGACCCGATCTTCATGAGGTGCCAGATGCAGCGCATCCACGCGGCCGGATGCCTGGTGCTGTCGGTGCTCGCGCTGGGCGCGGCGCCGCTCCGTGCCGGGCAGGAGTGGACCCCGCCGTCGCGGCAGATGCCGCAGATGCCCTCGGCGGGGGAGCTGGACGGGGGGTGGAAGGGATCGCTGGGGGGATGGTTCAACGGCGTGGGGGTGCCGCTCGACCAGGTGCGGGCGAGCGGCGAGGGCGGCGGCGCGCGGCCGCGCTTCGTGCGCTTCACCGGGCAGATGCGGCCGGTGGAGGCGTGGAGCGACCGCAACGGCGACGGGCGCGCCGACATGATCGAGGTGTTCCGCGACGGTACACGGGTGTACCAGCTCGTGGACGCCGACTACGACGGCACGGCCAACGTGCTGCGCGTCTACGAGAGCAGCGGCGCGCTGGCCCGCGAGCAGCGCTACTAGCCCCCGCCCGCCGGGGCGGCCGGACCCGTCCGCCCCGCGCCCCGTGAGCGACTCCGACCTCCTGGCCGCATACCTCGCCACCGTCTGGTCCGTGGATGGACCGGACGGCGCGCTCGAGGTGCGGCCGGGCCGCATCGCGCCGCCCCCGCTTCGTCCGTCGGCGATCGTCACCGCCTACAACCCGGCCTCGCAGCCGCGCCCCGCGGAGGAGAATGACCGCGCGGACGCCGATCTGCGCGCCCGCATCGCCGCGGCGGGGGCGGAGCCGTGGCGCACCCTCGCGCGCGGGACGGGGGACGACGCCGGCGCGTGGGACGAGCCGGGGTGGCTGATCCGCGGCGACGTGCGCGGCCTCGCCGTCGCGCTGGGCGCGGAGTTCGGCCAGAACGCGATCGTGTGGATCGACGCCGCGGGAGACGTCGCCATCGTGGTCACGCGAGACGGGTTTTGCCGGACGGCGGTGGGCGAGGTGGTTCGGTAGATTGTTTGCCCTCGCGCGGCTCACCGGCACGCCCGCTCCATCGCGCCCTCCCCGGCTCGCCTGAGGCTCGCCACCCCTCCCGTACCGGGCGGGGTAGGGGGAGGACATCGGCGTGGGTGGCAGGGATTCGCGCGGCCGCAGGCGGGCCCCCTCCCCCGGCCCCTCCCCCGCTGCGCAGGGGAGGGGAGAACTCAGTGCGGGGGCGGGACTTCGCGTGAGGGATGCGCGCCCGAAGGGCCGGGACGCCGCCGCGCGTGACGAGATGCCGATGATCCGCGCGGATGCTCGGCGCGGCGGTGGCCCGGCGCGGTTGGGCACAGTTGTTTCGTGCCCTACCGCGCGCGCAGCCCGTTTTGGCGTCTCCGCGCCAAACACGCCCAGATCCTGCAGTTCAAGTCAGTTCGCCGTAATCGACCGAAATCGGATCGACATAGAGAGATGCTGGTCAAGAACCGCATGACCGCGGAACCCGTGACCGTGACGCCGGAGGACTCGCTGGCGCACGCGCTGCGGCTCACGCGCGAGCACCGCGTCCGCCACCTGCCCGTCGTCCTGAACGGCGAGCTGGTGGGGATCCTGTCGGACCGCGACATCCGCACGGCCATGCCGTCGCCCATCGAGGTGCCGGACCCCGAGCGCGCCACCATGCTCGAGCGCACGCCGGTGGAGCGGGTGATGACGCGCGAGGTGATCACCGCCGGCCCGTTCGACGCGGTGGAGGACGCGGCCGAGCAGATCTGCCGCCACCGCATCGGCTGCCTGCCGGTGGTCGACGCGCACAATCGCCTCCTGGGGTTGATCACCGAGACCGACGTGGTCACCGCGTTCGCCGAGGTGCTGGCGGCGGGCGGGCCGTCGTCTCGCCTCGAAGTCTCCGTCGCCGACCGGCCGGGAGAGCTGGCGCGGCTGCTGGCCATCATCGGCGGCGAGCTGAAGCTGAATGTGACCTCGCTGATGGTGCTTCCCGACGGCGAGGACGGGCGCAAGACGGCCATCCTCCACATCGCCACCATCGACCCGCGCGAGGCCATCGAGGCGCTGGAGCGCGCGGGCGCGAAAGTGGGCTGGCCCTCGCTGGAGGCGGATCTCAGGAAGGGGATGGAGGCGTGACCGGGCACCGCACCGCGCTGATCTGGGACCCGGAGGTCACCCGCTACTTCTTCCGCCCCGACCACCCGTTCAACCCGAAGCGGCTGGAGCTCACCGTCTCACTGATCGAGGCGATGGGGCTCGCCGGCGGCGACCAGACGCCCATCGTCGCGCCCCGCCCGGCGACGGACGAGGAGCTGCTGCGCGTCCACTCGCGCGAGTACGTCGACGCGGTGAAGCGCTTCAGCGCGGAGGGCGCGGACACCTCCGACGCGTGGCAGTGGGGGCTGGGGACGGACGACACGCCGGTCTTCCCGGGGATGCACGACGTGACCGCGCTGGTCTGCGGGGGGACGATCCTGGCGGCGGAGATGGTGATGAGCGGCGAG
This sequence comes from Longimicrobium sp., assembly GCA_036377595.1. NCBI lineage: Bacteria > Pseudomonadati > Gemmatimonadota > Longimicrobiia > Longimicrobiales > Longimicrobiaceae > Longimicrobium > Longimicrobium sp. The sequence continues at coordinate 122,768 of DASUYB010000103.1, forward strand.
GTCACCCGCGCGTTCAACGTCTGCGGGGGACTGCACCACGCACATCGCTCGCGCGGCAGCGGGTTCTGCGTCTACAGCGACCTGTCCGCCGCCATCGCCTGGATCCGCGAGGCGCACGGTGCGCGGGTGATGTACATCGACTACGACGCCCACCACGGCGACGGGGTGCAGGGGATCTTCTACCGCGACCCCGAGGTACTGACCCTCTCCGTGCACGAGTCGGGGCGATACCTCTTCCCCGGCACCGGCTTCGTGGACGAGCTGGGCGACGGCGACGGCTACGGCTACTCGCTGAACCTGCCGCTGGAGGCGTTCACCGAGGACGGCTCCTGGATCTCCATCCAGCAGAAGCTCATCCCCGAGGTCGCCGAGGCCTTCCGCCCCGACGTGATCGTGCTGCAGAACGGCTGCGACGGCCACGTGCTCGACCCGCTCACCCATCTCCGCGCCACCACGAAGCTGTACGAGGAGACGGTGAGGCTGGTCTGCGAGGTGGCGGACCGCGTCTGTGAGGGCCGCGTGGTGGCCACGGGCGGCGGGGGATACGCGGTGTGGAGCGTGGTCCCCCGCGCTTGGACCCTGGTCTGGGCGGGATTGAGCGGGCAGCCGGCACCGGACGCGATTCCCCGCGAATGGCTGGAGCGCTGGCAGGGGGAGAGCCCGGAGCTCCTCCCCGAGCGCCTGCGCGACGGCGAGGGCGCGTACCCGCCCGTCCCCCGGCGCGAGGAGATCGAGGCCACGAACCGCCGCACCTTCGAGTCGCTGCGCCGGCAGGCGTATCCGCTGCTGCGCGGCTGGGGGCTGGGGTTCTGACCATGCAGGCCGCCCTCGCCGCCCACCCCGTGCCCGCCCTGTTTCCCCTTCTCCCCGCCACCCTGCGCGACAAGGAAGGCCGCGTGTTCACCGTACGGGAGCTGCGCCCCGAAGACCGCGCCGCGCTCGCCCAGTTCTACGACGCGTTCGACCCCAAGCGCGCCGCGCAGGGGCTGCCGCCGGAAGGCGAGGTGCGGATCGCGCGCTGGCTGGACCAGGTGCTGCCGAACGGGACGCACCTGGCCGTCGAGCGCGACGGCCACCTCGTGGGCCACGCCATGCTCCTGCCGACGGAGAAGGAGGGGGTGCACGAGTACGCCATCTTCCTGGCGCGCGAGGTCCGCGGCCAGGGCGTGGGCACGCAGGTGAACCACCTTTCCGTGGAGGTCGCGCGGGCGATGGAGCTGCGCGGGCTCTGGCTCTCCGTGGAGCCGCACAACCGCCCCGCGCTGCGCAGCTACGAGAAGGCGGGGTTCCGCTTCGTCCCCGGCACCGTCTACTCGCCCGAGGTGGAGATGGAGCTGGCGCTGTAGGGCCGTTCCCCTTCCGTCCATCTCCGGACACATGCGCCCGCCACTTCCCGATTGCGGAAGGGCGGGCGCTGCGCTTATGCTGGCCCGCGTTTTGATTTGCCCCGTGCGAGCGTTGTTTCCGCAGTCCGGTCCCTAACGCGGAGCCCCACCTTGAAGCGAATCGTCCACTTCGCGGCGCTGCTCGGCGCCGTCCTCGTTTCGGCGTGCGCGCCCGTGGCCGAGCCGATCGTGGCGCCGGTGCCGCGCGGCGCGGCGGGCGACACGGCCGCGCGCCCGCTGCTGCAGCCGGTGCCGGTGATCCCCGAGTTCTCGGCGGCCGTGCAGCGCGGCACCCGCAGCACCACCGGCGCGCCCGGGCCGCGCTACTGGCAGCAGCGCCAGCGCTACAGCATCGAGGCGCGGGTGTCGCCCGACTCGCTCAGGGTCAGCGGGCGCGAGCGGGTGGTGTACATCAACCGCTCGCCCGACGCCATGCGCTTCGTGGTGCTGAACCTCTACCAGAACCTGTTCCGCAGCATCACCGGCGGGCTGAACATGACCCGGGTGGCGGCGCAGGGGCAGGAGATGGCGAAGCTCACCGCCGCGCAGAAGGAGCAGAACCTGGCGGGGGTGAACGTCTCCACCGGCTGGTACGAGGATGGGACGCTGGGGCGCATCTACCTCCCGCGCCCGCTGGCCTCGGGCGACAGCGCGGTGTTCGAGTTCGAGTGGAGCTTCCGCGTGCCGCCGCTGACGGCGCCGCGCACCGGCTTCGAGGACGCGCTGGGCGGGCGGGTGCTGCAGGTGGCGCAGTGGTATCCCCAGATCGCCGTGTACGACGACGTGATGGGCCCCGACGTGACGGGGTACACCGGGAACGCCGAGTTCTACCTGGACTACGGCGACTTCGACTACTCCATCACCGCGCCCACGGGATGGCTGGTGGCGGCCACGGGGGTGCTGCAGAACCCCGAGCAGGTGCTGACGCCCGAGGTGCGGCAGCGGCTCGCGCAGGCCATGCAGCAGGACTCTCCCGTGCGCGTGGTCGGCCAGCAGAACATCGGGCGGGGGACGGTGCAGGGGACCAACGGGATGGTGACCTGGCGCTTCCGCGCGGAGAACGTGCGCGACGTGGCGTGGGCCACCAGCAACCGCTACTTCTGGGACGCCACCCGCGGCGCCATCCCGCAGGCGGGCGGGGCGACGAAGTTCATCCCCGTGTACTGCTTCTACCGCCCCGGCGCGCCGTTCTGGGACCGCGGCGTGCGCCACGGCGACCACGCCATCGAGTTCCTCTCGCGCGAGCAGGTGCCGTACCTCTATCCGCAGATCACGGTCACCGAGGGGCCGATCTACGGGATGGAGTACCCGATGATCGTGTTCGTCGGACGCCCCACGCAGGGCGAGAAGGACCTGTACGCGGTGATCGCGCACGAGGTGGGGCACGAGTGGTTCCCGATGATGGTGGGGGGCGACGAGGCGGTGGCGGTGTGGATGGACGAGGGGATCAACACCTACCAGGAATCGCTGGCCTTCAACGACTACTGGCGCGGCACCGACCACTTCAACGAGCAGCGCGGCTTCTACATTCCCGTGGCCGGCAAGCGCGGCGACGCGCCGCTGATGCGCAACGGCGAGTCGCTCGACAACGAGACGCTGGGGATCGCGGGCTACTACAAGCCCGGGCTGGTGATGCGCGCGCTCCGTGCCGCCCTGGGCGACGACGTGTTCCACCGCGCCATGCGCACCTACATGGACGAGTGGATGCTGAAGCACCCGTATCCGTGGGACTTCTTCAACACCTTCGAGCGGGTGTCGGGGCGCGACCTGGACTGGTTCTGGTATCCGTGGTTCTTCACCAACGCCACGCTCGACCTGGCGCTGGGCACGGTGACGCCGGCCGCGGGGAACGTGACGGTGACGGTGCGCGACATGGGCCAGGTGCCGGCCCCCGCCTTCATCGTGGTGACGACGGACGCGGGCGTGGTGCGGCAGACCATCCCCGTGGAGCGCTTCCTGAACCCGCCCAACCAGCGCTCGGTGACGGTGACCATCCCGGTGCAGGGGCGGGTGACGCGGGTGGAGATCGACCCCGAGCAGCAGTTCCCGGACGTGAACCGACGCAACAACACCTGGGTCGGGCAGTGACGCGTTTTCGGTAGATGGCGATCGTGCGGAAGGGCGGCTTCCAGCGCGGGGCCGCCCTTCCTTTGATCTCACGCGGAGACGCGGAGACGCGGAGGTCACGGGGATGCTCCTCCGCGTCTCCGCGGCTCCGCGTGAGTCCAGATGTATGCTTCGGACGGAGATGTAGCGTGTTGAGGAAGACGATGATGCTCTGCGCGCTGGCCACCGCCGCGTGCTCTCCGGCGACGCGCCCTGCCGAGCCGGCGCCCGCAACGGTAGTGATGGATTCGGCGCAGCGATGGAATCTCCGCCCGGTGCCGATGAGCGACGCGTACCGGCGCGGGCTGCGTGCGGGCACGCGCTCCGCGACGGGCGAGCCCGGCGCGCGCTACTGGCAGCAGTCCGTCTCGTACCGCATCCGCGCGGAGCTGGACCCGCGGACGACGGAGCTGCGCGGGTCGGAGCGCATCGTCTACCGCAACCGCTCGCCCGACACGCTGGCCACCGTCGTCCTCAACCTCTACCAGAACATCTACACCGAGAACGCGGCCCGGAACCGCCGCGCGCCCAACACCGGCGGCGTGGCCCTCGACCGCGTCGCCGTGCAGGGGACCGCGCTCCGCGAGCGCCCCGCCGCGGCGACCGTTTCCGTGACATCCGCGTCGCCCGCCGGTTACGAGGTGGCGGGAACGATCGCGCGCCTCGACCTCCCGCGCCGCCTGGCGCCGGGAGACAGCGCGGTGCTTGAGATCGACTGGCACCAGAAGGTGCCGCCCGCGCCCACCTTCCGCACCGCGTGGGAGGACGCGCTCGGCGCCCGCGCGTTCGTGGTCGGCCAGTGGTATCCGCAGGTCGCCGTCTACGACGACCTGCGGGGATGGGACGCCACGCCATACCTGGGCGACGGCGAGTTCTACCTGGAGTACGGCGACTTCGACGTCGACCTCACCCTTCCCGCCGGGTGGATCGTGGGCGCCACCGGCACGCTGGCCAACGCCGCCGAGGTGCTGTCGCCGCAGACGCGCGAGCGCCTGGCCCGCGCGGCGGCGAGCGACAGCGTGGTCCACGTCGTCACCGCGGCGGACCTCGCGCCGGGGGCGGCGCTGGCGCGCGGCGGCGGCGGACGGCTGACATGGCGCTTCACCGCGCGCAACGTACGCGATTTCGCCTTCGCGGCGAGCGACCGCTACCTGTGGGACGCGGTCCGCGCGACCGTCCCCGACTCCGCCGGCGGCGAGCGCGCGGTCACCGTCAGCGCGCTGTATCGCCCGGGCGCGCAGGGGTGGGAGCAGGCGTGGAGATACGGCCGGCACGCCATCTCCTTCTTCAGCCGTCTCGTCGTCCCCTATCCCTATCCGCAGGCCACCATGGCGGAGGGGCCGATCGGGGGGATGGAGTACCCCATGCTGGTCTTCATCCCCCGTCCTTCGGAAGCGGCGGACCTGCAGTCGGTGATCGCGCACGAGCTGGGGCACGAGTGGTTCCCCATGCTGGTGGGCTCGGACGAGGCGTCGTACGCGTGGATGGACGAAGGGATCACCAGCTACCACGAGGACCGCGCGGCGGAGAGCTTCTTCCCCGGCACGCAGGTCACCGGCGTCAACGCGTACCTGCGCGTGGCCGGGCACGACGCCGAGGTGCCGCTGATGCGCCATACCGACCTGGTGACGCCGTACGGCGCGCGCACCGTGGCCGCGTACAGCAAGCCCGCCGCCGTGCTCGTCGCGCTGCGCACGGTGCTGGGGGACAGCACGTTCAACCTCGCGCTGCGCGAGTACGCCCGCGCCTGGTCGTACCGCCACCCCCAGTCGTGGGACTTCTTCGACACGGTGGAGCGCGTGGCCGGGCGCGACCTGGACTGGTTCTGGTATCCCTGGTTCTTCGAGACGGGCGTGCTGGACCAGGCGATCGAGTCCGTGCGTCCGGTCAGCGGCGGCGTGGAGGTGGTGATCCGCGACCGCGGCGACAATCCCATGCCCGTCTACGTCGCCGCGACCTCGGGCGAGGGGATGGTGACGGAGCAGGAGGCGCCGGTGGAGGAGTGGCTGGCGGGTGGCGGCCGGCGGACGATGACGGTGCTCCTCCCCACCTCGGGCGCGGTGACGCGGGTGGAGATCGACCCGCGCCGGCGCTTCCCCGACGCCGACCGCGCGAACAACGTCTGGACGCCGCCCGCCGCGCCGTAACCGGCAGCCGTCGAGCGACACTCCCCACGCCGGAATCGCCCTCTCCTCGAACCCGCATCAGGCGCGGGGAGATGGAGGGGCGATTCCGAGTCGATTCCGGGTCGATCTGCGTGCGCGCACCGCAACTTCCTGCGGCACAGAGCCGTAGGAGGATTCGCCCCGCCATCGATACACGGGGACAGGGATTTATCCCGAACCGTTCCTCCACCGGAACCCGATGAGCACATCCACCCTCGCACCCCCGGAAGCGCCGTCCGGCACCGCGCTGTCCGCCGCCGGCGCGGCGGCGTTTCCCCGCCTCCCGGTCACGCTCGCGCCGGCGCGCAGCCTGTTCACCTACTACGCGCTGTCGTCGCTGCTGGCGGGGCCGTTCTTCTTCGTTCCCATGCTGGTGCTGTATTTCCGCTATCACACCCTGCGGTACGAGGTCGAGGAAGAAGGGATCACCATGCGCTGGGGGATCCTGTTCCGGCGCGAGGTGTCGCTCACCTACGCGCGCATCCAGGACATCCACCTGGTCAGCAACCTGGTGGAGCGCTGGCTGGGGCTGGCGCGGGTGCAGGTGCAGACGGCCAGCGGAAGCGCCAGCGCCGAGATGACCATCGAAGGGGTCCCGCAGTTCGAAGCCGTGCGCGACTTCCTCTACGAGCGGATGCGCGGCTCCCGCGATCGGACCTCCGTCACGGCGGGCGCCCCCTCCGGTACGGTGCCGGGGATGGATCAGCTCACCGAGGTGCTGCGCGAGATCGCGGCCGAGGTTCGGTCGCTGCGGACCGCGCTCCCGGCCCCGCGAGAGACGGAGGCGCGCGATGTTTGACCCGATCAAGGCGTGGGTGCTGCGGCTGCTGCGCGTTCCGGCCGAGCCGCAGGTGCCCGCGGGCGGCCGCCTGGTGCGCGTGTTCCGCGCCGGGAGCGCGTACTATCGCTATCGCCTGGTGCTGTGGGGGATCAAGCAGTTCGGGGCGCTCGCGGGGCTGGTGGGAAGCCTGCTCTTCGCCGGCTTCCTGAGCGGCGAGATCGGCCACCCGGTGGCGTCGCTGCTCCTGCGCGCGGCCGAGGTGCTGGCGTGGGCCGCCTTCCTGGCGCAGCTCCCCTTCGGCCTCGCGGTGCTCCGGCTCGACTGGGAGATGCGCTGGTACATCCTTTCCGACCGCAGCCTGCGGATCCGCGAGGGCGTCGTGGGCGTCCGCGAGAAGACGATTACCTTCGCGAATATCCAGAACATCTCCATCCGGCAGAACCCGCTGCAGCGGCTGCTGGGGCTGGCCGACGTGCAGGTGACCACCGCCGGCGGCGGCGCGGCCGGCGCGCACGGCTCGCACGGCGGGCTGGGCGAGTCGATGCACGAGGCCTACTTCCGCGGCGTGGACAACGCCGAGGAGATCCGCACGGTGATCGCCGAGCGCGTGCGCCTGCACCGCGACGCGGGGCTGGGCGACCCCGACGAGCCGCACCCGCTGGTCCCGCCGGCCGCGGGGGAAACGCCGGCGGCCCCGGACGTGCTCGCGGCGGCGCTGGAGCTTCGCGACGAGATCCGCGGCCTCCGCCGCGCCCTGGCTCCCGCGCGCGCCCCGGGCTGACGTCGCGCACCGCCCCCGATCCCGTACGTGGCCCTCGCGCAACCCTCGCGTGGGCCACATCTTTTCTGCAATCCGGGCGTCAACGACAACCTCGCAGAGCAGGCAGGACCCAGCAGATGAAGACCCACCCCATCATCCGCGCCGCGGCGGCCGCGGCGCTCGTGCTCGCCTCCGCCTGCGGCAGGGACGCACCCGCGCGCACCGACGGCACCGCGGGCGGCGACACCACGTCCGCGGCGGCGAAGGACTCGGCCGCCGCCACCGCCTCGCCCGCGTCGCCCGGGAGCAACGCCCAGGGCGACGTGCGCGACAACGCGCCGGCGCAGATCCGCGGGCTGTACATCAACGCCTACGCGGCCGGCTCGCGCACCCGCCTGCCGCAGCTGCTGAAGATCGCCGACGAGACCGAGATCAACGCCTTCGTGGTCGACGTCAAGGACGAGAAGGGGATCCGCTACAACACCGCCATCGACCTGGCGAAGCAGCTGGCGCAGCCCGGCGAGGTCACCATCCGCGACCTGAAGACGCTGGTGGACACGCTGCACGCGCACCACATCTACGTGATGGCGCGCATCGTGGTCTTCAAGGATCCCATCCTCAGCAAGGCCCGGCCGGACTGGAGCGTGAAGGCGCCCGGCGGCGGGCTGTGGCACGACAAGAAGGCGAACACCTGGGTCAGCCCGTGGGACCCCAACGTCTGGAACTACAACATCCAGATCGCCGAGGAGGCGGCGCGCGCGGGGGTCGACGCCATCCAGTTCGACTACGTGCGCTTCGCCGAGCCGTACCGGAGCCTGCCGGCGCAGGTGCACCCGCTGGCCAAGGGCGACCGCAGCGACGCCATCGCCGCCTTCCTGAACGAGGCCAAGCGACGGCTCCACCCGCTGGGCGTGATGGTGCAGGCCGACGTCTTCGGCCTCGTCCCTAACGACCCGGGCGACGTGGACATCGGGCAGCAGTGGGAGACGGTGGCCAGCACGGCCGACCACGTGAACCCGATGATGTACCCGTCGCACTATCTCCCGACGCACCTGCCGGGCGTGCCGAAGCCGGACCTGATGCCGTACCAGACCATCTTCAAGTCGGCGGGGATGGCGCGGATCCGCAACGACCGGCTGCGCGAGGTGGGGGTGACGCCGGCGCGGGTGAACGTGTGGCTGCAGGCGTTCAACGCCACCTGGCTGGGGCGCAACCACCAGGACTACGGCCCGCAGCAGCTGCGCGAGCAGAAGCAGGGGGTGTACGACGTGGGCTTCGACGACTGGATCCTGTGGAGCCCGGGGTCGCACTACGAGCAGGTGGCCGCCGGGCTGGAGCGCGAGACCGTCTCCCGCCGCAAGCCGCAGTACGCGCCGCCGTCCGAGGTGCTGGCGGCGGTGAACCTGTTCGACCGGCAGGGCGTGCGCGCCGCGCGCGACAAGGCGGCGCAGCAGGCGCGCGGCCGCATCGGCGATCCGGCGGCGGCGCAGGCGGCGCGGCAGGGCCGCCCCGAGCCCAACGCGCCGCCCACGCGCGTCACCCCCGGCCAGAACGCCCCCGCCGAGGCTGCGCCGAAGGGCACTGGCGGAACGCGGTGACGCCTGCGGCAGGGAGATGACGGAAGGCCCGCGGAGATGCTTTCTCCGCGGGCCTTCCGCTTCCCGGGCGGCGGGGAAGATTCCCCGGCGGCGCCTAGTAGTTGTACCCGCCGACCTCTTCGGGCTCGACCTCGACGCCCAGCCCCTCGGCGATGCGGTTGACGAAGTTGTAGTACGCCACGATCAGGTTCACCGCCAGCACGTCGTCGTCCGACAGGCCGGCCTGGCGCATGGCCTCGATCCGCGCGCGCCCCACGGTGGAGGGCTCGCGGGTGAGCGCCTCGGCGTAGTCCAGCATCGCGCGCTCGCGCGCCGACAGCCCCTCGATGGCGCGCCAATCCTCGCCCACCTGCGCCACCCGCCCCTCGTCCTTCCAGTACGCCTGCAGCGCCGCGGCGTGGTGGCTGACGCAGTAGCGGCAGCGGTTGGTGGCCGACACCACCACCGCCACCAGCTCGCGCTCGGGCCGGGTGATGCCGCCGGGGCCGAACATGGTGGCCATGTACAGGTCCATGTGCGCCGTCAGCGCGCGCGGGCTGAGGCTCTGCACCTGCATGATGGTCGACAGCTTGCCGCGGTCGCCGGTGATGCGATTGTATACGACGCGCAGCTCGTCGTCGGCGGCCTCGGGGTCGACCATCCGGATCCAGGGCATGACTTCACCGGTTTGCGAGTGACAAAACGATCTCCGCCGCGGGGAGGGCGCGGCGGAGTGCAGGAAAGATAGATGAAAAACGTCGTCAGGAAAAGGCCGAATCTGTTTCTCCCCGCGATTGATCCACACATTTGCTCATCTTCTAACCTGAATCACCATAAGCACGGACAGATCTCATACTGGATCTCCGGATCAACTGTGTATTGGAGGAAAGAATGTCATTCCGAAGGCGCCGCGCCGCCCTGTCCTCCATGCCGAAGTCGTGGCGCCTGAGGAATCTGTGGCAGGCTTCCGAGCCACAGGCCGCCTGTCGCTCGGACGCAGGCCACAGATTCCTCGGGCGCCGCCTGGCATCCGCACGGTCGACAATTCGGAGCAGCGGCGCCGCTCGGAATGACATCCGAGCGGAATGCACAATCAAATGCGGCAGCCGGTATCACAGCCAGTCGCCGAGATCCGTGCTCCCGACGCCGTCCTGAGCGTTTCCGTCGCAAACTGAACAGAACGCAACCCGTTGTGGCGCCGGGATCTCGGCAGCACCAGATCTGCGGGTGCGACAAGGTTTCGCGGAGGGCCTCCGGGTGCTAAATTGCGGGCCACCATCCGCCCGGCATCTTCCGCTCTTCCGCGCGTCCAGAACGTTCGTGAGCCGTACCCGCAGAGCCGACGCCGCACCGCAGCCCGTAGGCGACCTGGTCGCGCGCTTCCTGGACCGGTCGGGGCTGGCCGCCCGCGTCGAGGCGGCCACCGTGCTCACCGACTGGCCGCAGCGCGTGGGGCCGCAGATCGCCGCCGTCACGCAGCCCACGGGGCTGTCGGACGACACGCTGTTCGTCTCCGTGGCCACCAGCGCGTGGATGATGGAGCTGAACCTGATGAAGGGCGAGCTGATCAAGCGCGTGAACACGGGGCGGAAGGAAGGGCGGATCCGCCACATCGTGTTCGTGATGGCGGGGTGACGGAACGCGCGTAAACGCAGGTTTCGCGCGAACTTCCGCGTGTCCCAGGTGTACTGGGACGCACACGGCAAACCAGTAGAATCACAGCCACGAGGGGGGCATGGCTTCCAGCTCCGCAGCCCACGAGTACAACGCCGGCCAGATCCAGGTCCTGAAGGGGCTGGAGGCGGTCCGCAAGCGCCCGGGGATGTACATCGGGTCCACCAGCGCGCGCGGCCTGCACCACCTGGTGTACGAGGTGGTCGACAACTCGATCGACGAGGCGATGGCCGGCCACGCCCGGCGCGTGGACGTGACCATCCACGCCGACGACTCGATCACCGTGGTCGACGACGGCCGCGGCATCCCGGTGGACATCCATCCCACCGAGAAGGTGCCGGCGGTGGAGCTGGCGCTCACCGTGCTGCACGCCGGCGGCAAGTTCGACAACGAGGGCGAGGGCTCGTACAAGGTGTCGGGCGGCCTGCACGGCGTGGGCGTGTCGGTGGTGAACGCGCTGTCGGAGTGGCTGAAGGTGGCCGTGCGGCGCGACGGCCAGGTGCACGAGATGGCCTTCGCACGCGGCGACAAGACGCGGGAGCTCACCGTCACCGGGAAGACGAAGGAGCGCGGCACCACCGTCTCCTTCAAGCCCGACCCGCAGATCTTCGAGGAGACCACCTACTCCTTCGACACGCTGTCGAACCGGCTGCGCGAGCTGGCCTTCCTGAACCGCGGCGTGCACATCACGCTCACCGACGAGCGGCCCACGCTCGAGGGCGGCGAGGTGCGGCGCGACGAGTACCACTACGAGGGCGGCCTGCGCGAGTTCGTGGAGCACCTGCGCGGCACCCGCAAGCCGCTGCACCCCGAGGTGGTGTACATCGAGGCCACCCGCTCCGAGGCCGAGATCGAGATCGCCTTCCAGTACGACGACGGCTACAACGAGAACACGTTCACCTTCGTCAACAACATCAACACGCACGAAGGCGGCACGCACCTCACCGGCTTCAAGAGCGCGCTGACGCGCACCATCAACGACTACGCGCGCCGCGTGGGGCTGTTCAAGAAGGGCGGCGTGGAGGGGCTCTCGGGCGACGACGTGCGCGAGGGGCTGACCTGCGTGATCAGCGTGAAGGTGCGCGAGCCGCAGTTCGAGGGGCAGACCAAGACCAAGCTGGGCAACAGCGAGGTCAAGGGCGCGGTGGAGAGCACCGTCAACGAGAAGTTCAGCGAGTACCTCGAGGAGCACCCGGGCGTCGGCCGCGCCATCATCGAGAAGGCCATCAGCGCCGCCCGCGCGCGCGAGGCCGCCCGCAAGGCGCGCGACCTCACGCGCAAGAAGAGCGCGCTGGAGACGGGGGTGCTTCCCGGCAAGCTGGCCGACTGCTCGAGCAACAACCCCGAGATCGGCGAGCTGTACATCGTCGAGGGCGACTCGGCCGGCGGCAGCGCCAAGCAGGGGCGCAAGCGCGAGTTCCAGGCGATCCTCCCGCTGAAGGGGAAGATCCTGAACGTGGAGAAGGCGCGCTTCGACAAGATCCTGTCGAACGACGAGATCCGCGCCATCATCACCGCCATCGGCACGGGGATCGGCGAGGACGAGTTCAGCCTCGAGAACGCGCGCTACCACAAGATCATCATCATGACCGACGCGGACGTGGACGGCAGCCACATCCGCACGCTCCTGCTGACCTTCTTCTTCCGGCAGATGCGGCAGCTGCTGGACGCGGGCTTCGTCTACATCGCCCAGCCGCCGCTGTACCTGGTGAAGAAGGGGAAGCAGGAGCACTACGCCTACAGCGACGGCGAGCGCGACGAGATCCTGGCGCGCCTGCGCGGCAACGGCGATGGCGGCGGCAGCGAGCGCGGCGTGCACGTGCAGCGCTACAAGGGCCTGGGGGAGATGAACCCCGACCAGCTCTGGAAGACCACGATGGACCCGGACACGCGCACGCTGCTGCAGGTGTCGATGGAAGACGCCGCCGAGGCCGCGCAGATCTTCGAGACGCTGATGGGCGAGGAGGTGGAGCCCCGCCGCCTGTTCATCGAGCAGAACGCCAAGTACGTCAAGAACCTGGACGTCTGACAGCCGGGGATTCGAGGGAGACGAGAAGGCCGGGACGCGCGTCCCGGCCTTTTTCGTACGATCAAACAATCAAGGAGATCACACGGAGGGAACGGAGGAAACGGAGGACTGAACTGAGTTCCTCCGTTTCCTCCGTTCCCTCCGTGTGACATTCCTCTTTGAGATCATCCGGGACCGAGCCTACGCCGGCTTGGCGATGAGGACGTCGCGCGCGTCCGCGTCCGCCGCGACGAAGGCGAGGAGCCGCGCGCCCTCCTCCTCCACCGCGCGGCGGTCGGGTGGGGCGAGGGGCAGGAACGGGTGGACGTGCAGCGTCGCCGCGCCGCCCTCGCGGCGGATCTCCCACGCGCCGGCGACGAAGCCGTCGATCAGGAAGCAGGGGAGCACCCGGTTCACCGCGAACAGCCGCTTGCGGTGCTCGTCCGCCACGATGCGCGAGCGCTCGGCGTGCGAGAGGTAGACGTTGTCGTAGTCACCCAGGAAGCGCGGCGGCGCGGGGAAGTCGGGGTCCGGCAGCGGCGCGTGGGGGAGATCGAACAGCTCGCGGCCGTGCTCGTCGCGGAAGGTGCGCAGCCGTGGCCGGAGACGATCGAAGCACGCTCGCAGCCCCGTCAGTCCCGACCAGGTCTGCGCGTCGGCGATGGACGCGGGGCCGAACGCGGCCAGGTACCGCATCACCGCAGCGTCGGGAGAGGCATCCTCCGACATCGGGCGGCCGAGCCACGCCTCGGCGGTGGTGTGGCGCGCCGCGCCGCCGCGGCCCCACACGCCGCGCGGCGGCACCTGCACGAGCGGGACATAGGCGCGCACCGCGTAGCCCAGCGCGGCGGGATCGCGGTCCGGCCAGCGCTCGGCCAGCACCCTGCCGATCTCGTCGAACGTGCGCGGCGTCTCCTCCGCGGCCGCGCGGCCGGCGGCGGCCACCTCGGCGAAGTCGATCCCCGGCAGGCGCTTGCCCCAGTTGCCGCCGAAGCTGCGGACGAGCGCGGGCTGCATCACCGGCCGCAGCGCCAGGCAGTCGCGCGCCGTCACCAGGTGGATGGTCGAGCGCATCAGCGCGATGCGGACCACGGCGCGCTCCAGGATCAGCCGCGACAGGTCGTCCGCCTCGAATCCCTGCAGCCGCGACCACAGGCCGATGTACGGCGGGTTCGTCATCTGCCCCTGCATCCCCACCAGCTGCTCGATGGCGTGGAGGACGGGGAGGGTGACGCGCTCCAGCAGCATCTGCCGCACGAGCAGCGCGCGGTTCAGCGCCCGCCGCCCCAGCACCTTGCCGGACCCGCGGTGATTCCGACCGGAATCAGCCTTCGTCTTCGAGGATGACATCGCGGAGGGGATGCGGTGGAGAAGAATCGCCGCCGCAACACTACGCGCGGCGCCGATCCGCTGCAATCGGCGCCGCGCACTCAGCATTCAGCACTTCAAGCTCACGGCCCCAGCAGGCAGTCGCAGAACCCGCGCGTGCCGCCGACGCAGACGCCGGTGGAACCCGGCAGGCTCTTCTTGCAGTTGGCATCGCAGCGCGCCGGGTCGCAGTGGCGCGCGCCGGCGGTGGGGCCGGACGGCGACGCCATCGCGCTCACCGCGCCGAAGCCGAGCGACGCCGCGACGGCCGCGGCCAGCGTCCAGCGGTGGATTCCTCGCATCCCTCTGCTCATCTCCTCCTCCCCGTTTGGGGAATCCGTCACAGGATGCAGCGGCAGAAGTTGCCGACGCAGCTTCCCACGCCGCCGATCGAGTCGCACCACGCCGCGCACTCGTCGGGGTCACACGCACGCGCGTTGGCCGACGCGGCGGTGGGCGACGCCATCGCCTGCGCCGCGCCGAAGCCGAGCGACGCCGCCACCGCCGCGGACAGGGCCCAGCGCCGGGCGCTTCGCACCGTTCTGCTCATCTCTCCTCCTGGCTCACGGGTGACCGGAATCGTGCGGCATGACGGGGACGCCGCACCGCGGACCGACGTTCCACCCCGCACGTCACTGGATCGGGCCGATGAAGCAGGAGCACATCCCGCCGGCGCAGTTGCCGCCGTCGTACCCGGCCGCCTTGCACTGGCGGCTGCACTGGCCCTGGTTGCACTGGCGCTCACCGGCCACCACGGCCGCGCCCGGCGCCGCCAGCGCCTGCGCGCCGCCGAAGCCGAGCGCCGCCGCGATGGCGCCGCACGCCAGCGCCCGCCGTACCTTCGTCATCGCCACCTCCGCTGCGAGATGTAAGGCGCGGTCCGCCGCGGCACCGGAGCGAGCGCGCCGCGGCGGACCGGGTCGGGGGGTCAGAGATAGCAGCTGCACCCGCCGCCCGAGTTGCAGAAGCCGCCGTGGAACCCCAGCGCCGAGCAGATCCGCGCGCAGGTGGCGTCACTGCACGCCCGGGGCGCCTGCGTGGCGCGCGCCGGCTGCGCGAGCGTCTGCGCTCCGCCGAAGGCCAGCGCGGCCGCGATCATCGAGGTGAACGCGAGCTTTCTTGCACGTACCGTCATTCTTCCACCTCCTGCATGGTTCCGCCGCCGGACGCCGCCGCGCGGGATTGCCGCGGCGCGCCCGGCGGCGTTGCGGCGGGCGGGCGCCCGGCGCGCCTGCCCGCCGTTTCCCGTCGCACCGCCGTCATGTCCGGGGTGCTCCGGCCGTACACCGCGGGGACGCTCACAGCGCGCAGGCGCAGCCGCCGCCGGGCGTGCACGTCCCCGAGAACGCGCCGATCGCCTTGCACAGCCGGTCGCACAGCTGCGGGTTGCACTTCCGCGCGGCGCCATCATCCGGCGCTGCGGGAACCGCCACCGCCTGCGCGGTGCCGAAGCCCAGCGCGGCGGCTACGCACGCGCCCAGCACCAGCGCTCTCGTCTTTCTCATCTCGACCTCCTGCGATACAAGGGATTACCGGAACCTCTCACCTCGCCGGTGTCCTGCTCCGTGCCTCGCCGCAGTGGCGTGGGCGTGATCCTCGCGTGCGCAGGGAGGGTTGTGCCGCCACGCGGGGTGCGCGAACTTGGGGCGCTCCACCGGCCGCCAAACCTGCCGGAAGATGCGTGCCGCGGCGTAAAACGCGCTGAAATGCCCGCATCCTGTTCTGTGTCAACGGGTTGCGGAACACCAACACCAGGGAGGCGAGCGTGGCCGACGAAGCGATGACGACGACCCCGTCCGGGCTGCAGTACCGCGACGACGTGCCCGGCACCGGCGCCGAGGCGAAGAGCGGCGACCACGTGGTGGTGCACTACACCGGCACGCTGATGGACGGCAGCAAGTTCGACAGCAGCCGCGACCGCGGGCAGCCCTTCCACTTCCCGCTGGGCGCCGGCCGCGTCATCCGCGGGTGGGACGAGGGCGTGGCGGGGATGAAGGTGGGCGGGCGCAGGACGCTGGTGATCCCGCCCGAGCTAGGCTACGGCTCGCGTCCGGTGGGGCCGATCCCGCCGAACTCCACGCTGCAGTTCGACGTGGAACTGCTGGACGTGCACGGCGCCCACTGACGCCTCGCGCATCGCCGGTGGCGGAGCGGGCCTCGTGCGCCGCTCCCGCCGCCGGTGGCTGCAAAATGGTGCATCGCGAACGTGGTCAGTCCAAACGTGGCGTAAACCATGTCCCCCAAAGGGGTTGTGGATTGGCTCGTATCCGGCGGCAGATTTTCCCCAGCTTGACAATCTGCTCCGTTGGCGGTAACTCTCGCCTACGGGCAGGCGGCGGGGAAGCCTCGCCGTATCGGCGGGAGGTTCCCGCCGGATAATCTACCCGCCGTGGCTTCGCAGGCGGGTTTTCTTTCTTCCACACCCGAGGGATTTCATAGCAATGGGTCAGACCGCGATCTTCGTGGACGGCGGATACTTCGACCGCGTGTCGCGCGACTGCGGGTCGCCGCGCATCGACTTCGGCAAGCTCGCCACCGAGCTGTCGCGCCCCGACGACCTGCTGCGCACCTACTACTACCACTGCCTCCCCTACATGAGCCCGGTGCCCACACCGGAAGAGGAGGAGCGGTACGCGGGGAAGCAGCGGTTCTTCAGCGCGCTCAACCGGCTGAACCGCTTCGAGGTGCGCGAGGGGAAGCTGGAGTACCGCGGCACCGACCGCGAGAGCAACCGCCCGATCTTCGAGCAGAAGCGGGTGGACATCTACCTGGGCGTGGATCTCGTCATGCTGGCCACCAAGCAGCGGATCCACCGGGCCATCCTGATCACCGGCGACAGCGACTTCCTGCCGGCGATCCGCGCGGCCAAGAACGAGGGCGTGCTCATCCATCTCTACCACGGCACGGGGCCGCAGCAGCCGCACCGCGACCTGTGGGAAGAGGCGGACGACCGCACCGTCATCACCCCCGACCTGCTGAACACCTTCCTGCTCACGGAGCGTCCGCAGCAGCAGGAGCGCGAGGGCGGGTTCGAGCGCGGCGAGCGCAGCTTCAGCGGCGGAGAGCGCCCCGAGCGGCCGGTGCGCACGCAGCGCCCCATCTACACCAGCCCGTCGAGCTTCGCCCGCGAGTCGTATCCCAGCGGCCGCGGCTGGCCCGAGGGGCTGCCCGTGGTGGACGAGGACGAGGAGGCGTAAGGCCTTTCCGCCTGTCGGAGACGACGAGCGCGCGGCCGGTCACCGGCCGCGCGCTCGTTTCTCTTTTGAACGGATCGGGCTCACACGGAGGGAACGGAGGGATGCGCGTTTCCTCCGTTCCCTCCGTTTCCTCCGTGTGATGCCTTCTTCTCCCGGGATCACTGCGGCGGCAGCTCGTTCGGCGGTGCGGCGGTGCAGCGGCCGCCAGAAAGGGTGACGTTCGGCGGCATGCGCATCTCGCACGTGGAGGCGAGCTGGTTGGCGCGGTTGTACGCGTCCTCCGCGCGCGCGAGCTCCGCCAGCTTGGCGAAGAGAGCGGCAGAATCCGTCCTCGCCGCGCAGTAGACGATGTACTCGCGCGGGCCGCCGCACGGCCGGCTTCCCACCGGCGCGGTGCGGCACTGCCCCGCCGCGCATCCGTCCGCGTGGGCCAGCGCGCGGGCCTCCCGCTCCAGCCGCGCCATCGTCCCCGTGTCGCTCGCGGCGGGAATCGGCTCGGCCGCGGCGCTGCCGGCGGGCGGGGCGGGCGGCCGCGAGCGATCCCCCGGCTCCGGCGACGGCGTGCACGCGGCGATGCAGGCGATCGCGAGCGCGGCCGGAATCTTCATCTTCATGGAGATCTCCTGTCTTCGATCTCCCGCGCACTCGCCGCAGGGCGCGGGCCGCGGCGAAATGACGGCGCCGGGACGATGACTCGCCCCGGCGCCGATTCTCCATCTCCGTGAACTCCGTGACCTCCGTGAGAGGCTTCTCCTGGGTCAGGGTGCCGCCGCCGTCTTCTGCTGCCGGATCCAGCGCTCGATCTTGTCGCGCAGCATGGGGAGGGTGACGGTGCCGTCCTCGAGCACGCGGTCGTGGAAGGCGCGGATGTCGAAGCGCGGCCCCAGCTCGCGGCGCGCCTGCTCGCGCAGGTCGCGGATCAGCAGCATCCCGGTCATGTACGCCGTGGCCTGCCCGGGCCACACGATGTAGCGGTCGACCTCGTTCTCCACCGCCGTGCGGTTCTCGGCGGTGTGCTTCAGCATGTAGTCGATGGCCTGGTCGCGCGTCCATCCCATCACGTGCATCCCGGGGTCCACCACCATCCGCGCCGCGCGCAGCGCCTGGTTGGAGAGGAGCCCCATCCGGTCCATGTCGCCGCTGAACAGCCCCATCTCGTCGGCCAGCTCCTCGGCGTAGAGCCCCCACCCCTCGCTGAAGCCGGAATTGCCGAGCAGGCGGGTGATCATGTGCGCCGCGGGCCGCTCCTGCGCCAGCGCCAGCTGCAGGTGGTGGCCGGGGATGGACTCGTGGAACGCGGTGGACTCGATCGGCACCCGGCTCTGCTTCTCGGGCTCGAAGGTGTTGATGCGGAACCGTCCCGGGCGGCTGCCGTCCTGCGCGGGCGGCTCGTAGGCGGCCGCGGGGGCGGAGCGCTCCTCGAACTCCTGGTAGGGGACGATGACGACGTCGGCCTTCGGCAGCGTGCCGAACCAGCGCCCCATCGCCGCCTTGGCGCGGTCGATGGCGGCGGTGGAGTAGTCCACCACCTGCTGGCGCGAGCGGAAGGTGTACGTGCTGTCGGTGCGGAAGCGCTCCAGCAGCGCGGGCACGTCGGAGGTGTGGAAGCTGCGCTGGGCGATGCGGCTCATCCGCGCCTGGATGCTGTCCATCTGCTCGAGGCCCGTGCGGTGGATCCACTGCGGCTCGAGGGTCAGCGTTGTGAACGAGCGGACGGCGGCGCGGTAGCACGCCTCGCCGTTGGGCAGCGCGGAGACGCCCACCGCGTCGCGCGCCCTGGCCAGGTACTCGTTCGCCAGGAAGTCGCGGTACCGGCGCGCGGCCGGGTTCAGCTGCGTGGTGATCAGCTGCGCCCACTCGCGGCGGAACGCGGCGTCGCTGTCGCGCTGGGCCACGGCGTAGAAGGGCGACTGCTCCACCGTGCCGGCCAGCATCGCGTCCATCTCCTCGATCACCCGGCGGACGTTACCCTTGGGCGCCGAGTAGCCCTGCCGCAGCCCCTCGCGCAGCGCCGCGACGTCGTTGTCGACGTAGCGCGGCACCATGGCGAAGCGGGCGAGCGCGGCGCGGCGCAGCTCGGGCGTGCCCACCGGCTGGATGGCGGCCAGCTGCGGGATCTGGATCTGCCACCCGGACAGCTGGTTCACCCCCCAGAGCTCGTTGTGGCAGACGCGCGACTGCCGGTCGCCCTCCATCTGCTCGCGCAGGAAGCCCAGGGTGATGTACTCCGCGCGGCCGCGCACGTCCTCCCAAGGCAGCGCCATCACCCGCGCGCGGAAGGCGTCGTCTTCCTGCTCGTAGCGGCGCCGCGCGGCCAGCGAGTTGTCGGAGAGCTGGTCGTGGCTTGCGCCGGGAAGGCCGAAGAAGGTGCCGATCTCGGGGAAGCGGCGCAGGCCCACGGTCATGAACTCGTCGGCCAGCGTGTTCACCATCGCGGCCACGGAGTCTGCGTGCGTGCGCGGCGCGGCGGGCGTCTGGGCCTGCTGCGCGCCGGCGGGCGCGGCGGCCAGCACCGCCACGGCCGCGAGCCAGCGGTAGTGTGCGTTCATGGGATCTCGCTTGTCTGGACGGACGCGCGGCGATGCACCGCGCCAGGGAGTGCGGTTGCCGCTACGCTTCGCCGCGAAGGAAAGATTCAGGAAGGAAAGGTATGTCGGGCGGGGGATGGAGAGGAGGGTCGCGATATAAGGATGGCGTAGGAAGCCGACTCCTCGTCCGCGGATCGAGATGCCGTGGGTTGGAGTCCGCGGGTTGAAACCCGCGGCTGGAACTTCAAGAAGTCCGCCTTCGCGGACTGGCGGGCGCGATCTTCGGTGTAGCGACGATCGATCGCACTCAGCACTTGGGACTTGGGACTTGGGACTCAGGACTCAGCCCTCCGCCACTTCGCACATCCCCACCCGCCCACTTACATTCCGCCATCACCCCGGCCGACCCATCCGATGACGCTTTCGCCGACGTTCGACGAGTTCGCCGCGCTCGCCCGCTCCGCCACCCTGGTGCCGGTGTGGCGCGAGCTGCTGTTCGACACCGACACCGCGGTCACCGCCTACGCCAAGATCGCGCGGCCGCCGTTCGGCTTCCTGCTCGAGTCCGTCGTGGGCGGCGAGACGTGGGCGCGCTGGACCTTCCTGGGCACCGAGCCGCGCGGCGCCTGGAAGCTCACCGGAAGACGGGTGGAGACGTGGGCGCCGGGCGAGGGGTGGACGGACCGCGGCGAGTCGGCCGATCCGCTGGGCGACTTCGACCGCATGCTGAAGGCGTCGGAGCCCGCGCAGGTCCCTGGGCTGCCGCGCTTCTGGGGCGGCGCGGTGGGCTTCTTCGGCTACGACGTGGTGCGGCTGATCGAGCGGCTCCCGGACGAGAACGCGGACGCGCTCCCCGTCCCCGACGCGCTGTTCATCCTCACCGGCACCGTCGTCGCCATCGACAACCTCTTTGGCCGCGCTCGCGTGATCGCCGCGGTGGACACGGCGGGCGCGGACGAGGCCGAGCTGCGCCGCCGCTACGACGCCGCGGCGGGAGAGATCGACGCGCTCGTCCGCCGCCTGCGCGAGGGCCAGGCGCCGCCGCCGCTGGAGCTGCGCGCCGATCCTCCGGCGGACCCGCACTTCTCCAGCAACCTGACGCGCGGGGAGTACGAGCAGGGCGTGCGCCGCGTGCAGGAGTACATCCGCGCGGGCGACGCCTTCCAGGTGGTCCTCGCCCAGCGCCTCACCGTCCCCACGGACGCGGCGCCGTTCGACCTCTACCGCGCGCTGCGGACGCTGAACCCCTCGCCCTACCTCTTCTACCTGGACCTGGACGGCTTCCAGCTCGTCGGCTCGTCGCCCGAGGTGATGGTGCGGCTGGAGGAGGGGACGGTGACGGTGCGCCCCATCGCCGGCACCCGCCGCCGCGGCCGCGACGCCGCCGAGGACGCCGCGCTGGCCGAGAGCCTCCTCGCCGACACCAAGGAGCTGGCCGAGCACCTGATGCTGCTGGACCTGGGGCGGAACGACGTGGGACGCGTGGCCCGCTTCGGCAGCGTGCGCGTTCCCGCGCGCATGGTGGTGGAGAAGTACTCGCACGTGCTGCACCTGGTCAGCACCGTGGAGGGCGACCTGCGCGACGGGCTCTCGGCGGTCGACGTGTTCCGCGCCTCGTTTCCCGCGGGCACCGTCTCGGGCGCGCCCAAGGTGCGGGCGATGGAGATCATCGACGAGCTGGAGACGGTGCGCCGCGGGCCGTACGCCGGCGCCGTGGGCCACTTCTCCTGGGGCGGGAGGGCGATGGACACCGCCATCGCCATCCGCACCGTGGTGGCGGAGGGGGGACGCGCCCACGTGCAGGCCGGCGCGGGGATCGTGGCCGACTCGGACCCGGCCACGGAGTACGAGGAGACGCTGAGCAAGGCGCGGGCGCTGCTGCGGGCGCTGCAGCGGGTTGCGGCTCGGTGACGCGCCCCTTGCGCCGTTTCACCGGACGTTTATTAGTATCCTCAAAATCCCACACGCCGGAACGGCGGCGGGAACGGGACGGACGCTTCCTTGACAGGTTCGAACGCCCGTTCTATTAATCCGTGTCACCTCGAAAGCTCAAATCCCCGCCAAGCCGTGGCTTACGCCAACCTGTCGGGGGTCCCCGGCCCAGGCGGCCGGCACGTCGGCCACCGCTCCCGAAAGCCAGCACCGTGCCCGCGCTCCATCCTGCTCCGAATCCCGTGTAACGGCCCCGTCACGCCCGGGTGCGTCCGGGCGTTGTAATTCGTCTGCAGGCTCCACGCGCTCCATCCACCCGTTCGAAAGGAGGCGGCCAGCGAACCCAGGTTTCTTCGCAGAGGAGACGTCCTGTCCGCAGGCGGCATAGCGCCGCACGGCGGCGGTCTCCGCGAGACACCCCGGCGCGGGCCGCGGCGCTCGTGAGCGCCCTTCCGCAATCGCCGGGACCCCCCATCGTGGCGGGCCTCAGAGGCATGGGCCCGCCGGAAACCCAGGAGGACGTGTAATGAGCAGACTCCGCTGGCTATTCGCGGCGCTGGTCGCGGTAGCCTTCGCGCCGGTGTCGCTGCTGGCCCAGGAGCCGGCGACGGTGTCCGGCCGCGTGACCAACGCGTCGGGCGCGCCCGAGAACGCCGTGATGGTGCGCATCGACGCACTCTCGGTGGGCACGACCACCAGCGCCGACGGCAGCTACCGGCTGGTGGTGCCGGCCTCGCGCGTGCGCGCGGGGCAGCAGGTGACCATCACCGCGTCGCGCGTGGGGCTGGCGTCGTCGTCGCGCCAGATCACGCTGAACCCCGGCGCCAACCTCACCCAGAACTTCCAACTCGGCGCCGACGTGCTGCGCCTGGGCGAGATCGTGGCCACCGGGCAGGGCACCGCCACCACGCGCGCCCGCGCCACCGCCACCGTGAACACGGTGAGCAGCCAAGCCATCGAGGAGAGCCGCGAGAACAACGTGGTGGCCGCGCTGGCCGGCAAGGCGCCCAACGTGCTCGTCACCTCGACCTCGGGTGACCCGGGCGCCGGCGCCTACATCCAGATCCGCGGCGCCGCCTCGGTGTACGGCGGCACGCAGCCGCTGTTCGTGGTCGACGGCACGCCCATCGACAACCGCTCCACGCGCATCGAGGACTACGCCAACCGCGACCCGAGCTCCGGCGGCACCACGGGCACCACCGTGACCAACCGCGCCGCCGACATCAACCCCGCCGACATCGCCGACATCCAGATCCTGAAGGGCGGCGCCGCCACGGCGCTGTACGGGTCGCGCGGCGCCAACGGCGTGGTGCTGATCACCACCAAGAGCGGCCGCGCCGGGCAGACCCGCGTGAGCTTCAACGGCAGCTACTCGAACGACGAGGTCAACCGCGTCGTTCCGCTGCAGACCCAGTACGGCCTGGGGCTGAACACCTGCCCCACCGACCGCACCCTGCCCTGCAGCACCACCAGCGGCTCGGCGACGGGCGTGCGCTCGTGGAACATCGCGCTGCCGGGGAGCACTCCGGTGTTCGACCACGCCAACGAGGTCTACAACACCGGCAACCACTGGGAGACCAACCTCACCCTGTCGGGCGGCGGCGAGCGTACCACCTACTACATGTCGGTGGGCCGGCTGGCGCAGGACGGCGTGATCGTGGGCCCGCAGGCGTACGACCGCACCACCCTGCGCCTGAAGGGCACGCACCAGTTCGCCGACAACGTGACGGTAGGCGGCAACTTCGCCTACACCAACGGCCAGGGCGACTTCGTGCAGCAGGGCTCCAACATCTCGGGGATCCAGCTGGGCGCGCTGCGCACGCCCCCCGAGTTCAACAACCTGCCGTACCTCGACCCGGTCACCGGCTTCCACCGGTCGTACCGCTGCTCGGCCCAGTCGTGCACGGGGTCGCTGGAGAACAACCGCGGCTTCGACAACCCGTTCTGGGTGGCCAACGAGATGCCCAACACGAGCAGCCTGAACCGCTCGTTCGGCAACGTGAACGTCGACTACTCGCCGGCCAGCTGGCTGCGCCTGAGCTACATCCTGGGCGCCGACTTCTCGAGCGACGACCGCCGCGCGCTCTTCCCCAAGAGCTCGTCGGACACGCCCGAGGGGAAGGTGATCCGCGCCAACCTGCGCAACTTCCAGATCGAGAGCCGGTTCCTGGCCACCATGAACCGCAACTTCGGCGACAACGCGGTGGGCAGCCTGTCGCTGGGCCAGAACCTGAACCACAGCGAGTTCAACCGCTACCAGACCAACGCCTTCAACCTCATCTACGGCACCGACCAGCTCGACTTCGCCATCACCAAGGTGCCCGACGAGTACAAGGAGGTCACGCGGACCGACGGCTACTTCGCCAACGGCGAGCTGACGCTGTGGGACCAGCTGACCGTGAGCGGCAACCTGCTGTACGAGGGCGGCTCCACCTTCGGCACCGAGCAGCAGCGCTTCTGGTACCCCGGCGCGGGCTTCAGCTGGCAGGTGAGCAAGCTCCCGGCGTTCGACAACCTGAGCTTCGTCGACCAGTTCAAGGTGCGCGCGAACTTCGGCGTCAGCGGCCGCCAGCCGCCGGCATACGTCGACCGCAGCTCGTTCAACCAGGCCACCCTGGTCGACGGCTGGGTGCAGAACGCCGGCTGGACCACCATCTACAACGGCAAGGACGGCGTGCAGACCCAGGGGACCCTGGGGAACTCGGCCATCAAGCCGGAGCGCAAGACCGAGTACGAGGCGGGCTTCGACCTGGGCATCCTGGGCGGCCGCGCGGCGCTGGGCTTCACGTACTACAACCGGGTCACGAAGGACATGATCCTGGACGTGACCCTGCCCCCCAGCAGCGGCTTCACCGACCAGTTCCAGAACGCCGGCCGGGTGGACAACCACGGGATCGAGCTCACGCTGGACCTGAACCCCATCCAGCGCGACAACTTCTCCTGGAGCATCAACACCCAGTACTCGCGCAACCGGTCGTGCGTGAAGGAGCTGACCGGCTCGGACTTCGTGGTGCTGAACGGCTTCTCGGGCACCGGCGGCTCGTACGCCGCGCTGGTGCAGCCGGGCATCGACGGGGCCGAGTGCCATCCGTTCGGCGTGTTCTACGGCGGTGACTTCGTGCGCTTCGGCCGCGGCGAGGTGGTGGGCGGCACGGACATCGACGCCACCTACGGCGGCCCCGCCGGCGCCGTGTTCCTGGGCTCGGACGGCTTCCCGCGTCTCTCGGGGACCTCGCACGTGGTGGGCGACCCGAACCCCAGCTGGACGGGGAGCATTCGCAACACCTTCACGCTGTTCGGCAACCTGCGGGTGTCGGGGCTGCTCGACATCAGCCAGGGGGGCGAGATCTGGAACGGCACGCGCGGCGCGCTGACCAGCTACGGCACGCACGGCAGCACGCTGGCGTGGCACGGCGCGGGGATCACCACCGCGTTCGGCAGCGGCTTCATGGACCAGTTCACCTACGCGGGCCCCGGGCTGGGCAAGCAGGTGATCATCGACCGCCGCTGGGGCCAGGCCGGCATCGGCAACGGCTTCAACGGGCCGTTCGTGCAGTTCCTCGAGGACGCCAGCTTCGTGAAGCTGCGCGACGTGTCGGTGTCGTACACGATCGACCAGCCGTGGCTGAAGCGCCGCTTCGGGATGAGCAGCATGAACCTGACGCTCTCCGGCCGCAACCTGAAGACGTGGACCGACTACACGGGGATCGACCCCGAGTCGAACCTCACCGGTCAGAGCGTCGGCCGCGGGCTGGACTACTTCAACAACCCGCAGACGCGTTCGTGGGTGATCTCGGTGAACCTGAACCGCTAACCCACGGAGACACGGACAAACCATGCGAAACCTGACCCAACTCGGCCGCGCCCTGAGCGCGGCCGCGCTGGCCGCCTCGCTGGGCGCGTGCTCGGACTTCATCGACAACGTTCCCGGCAACGAGAACGTGGTCCAGAACGCGTCGGTGAGCCAGCTCCTGACCTCGGTGCAGCTGCGCACCTGGCTCTTCAACGAGGGCCACGTGGCACGCGCCACCTCGGTGTGGCTGAACCAGCTGTCGGGCATCGACCGCCAGTTCTCGAGCCTCGACCAGTACGTGTACAGCGAGGACGAGTTCGACAACGAGATGAGCGGCCTGTACGCCGGCAGCGGGCTGCAGGACCTCCGCCTGGCGCGAGCCAAGGCCGACTCGCAGAACCTGACCGCCACCAGCGCGGTGCTGAAGATCCACGAGGCCTTCCTGTTCGGCATGGCCGCCAGCATGTGGGGCGACCTGCCGTACTCGCAGGCCGGCGGCGGGGCCGTGGCGCCCGAGTCGCCGGTGGACGCGCAGGAGGCGGTCTACGCCTCGGTGCAGACGCTGCTGGACCAGGCCATCACCACGCTGAGCGCCGCGCCGTCGGCCTCGGACCTGGCGCTGCTGGGTGACCGCGACCAGTCGTTCGCGGGCAACACGGCGGCGTGGCGGCGGGTGGCCCAGTCGCTGAAGGCGCGCTACTACATGCACTGGGTGGAAGCCCAGGGCGCGGGCGGCGCGGCCGCCACCGCGGCCAACACCGCGTGCGCCGGCAACTGCCTGACCAAGGCGCTGGCGGCCGCCCAGGCCGGCATCAACTCGGCCGCGGGCGACTGGAACTCGGTGCACACCGGCGCGTCGACGGAGCAGAACTGGTGGTACCAGTTCAGCAACGAGCGCTCGGGGTACATGGCGGCCGGGCGCCTGATGGTGGACTCGCTGAAGGCGCGCGGCGACGGCCGGCTGACCGTGTACTTCGCGGGCACCCCGGCCAGCATCACGGGCTCCAAGCCGGGCGAGAACAACGGCGCGGCGTCCACGCTCAACCTCGACGCGGGCGGGATCGCCGCGGCCGACGCCGGGATCGCGCTGGTGACCTGCGCCGAGACGCAGTTCATCATCGCCGAGGCGCAGTATCGCCTGGGCGCGGCCCCGGCCACGATCTACACCGCGCTGAACGCGGGCGTGGCCTGCGAGCAGGCGCGCCACGGGACCAGCGCCATCGCCGCCGTTCCGGCGCTCACGGGCGCGGCGCTGTTCCACGAGATCATGATGCAGAAGTACTTCGCGCAGTTCCTGAACATGGACGCGATGAACGACTACAAGCGCACCTGCCAGCCGAACGTGGCGGCGGCGGTGAAGGTCGGCTCGCCCGTCCAGAACGACCCGATTCCGTCGCGCCTGCTGTACGGGCAGTCGGAGCGGCAGGCCAACAGCGACAACCTCAGCGCTCCGGGCACCGGCAACAACGGGATCCGGAACCGCAACGACCCGATCAGCTGCGCGTCGGTCACGGGGCTGGCCGGCGCCTGACGGCCGGGGTTCATGCAGCACACGAGGCCGGTCTCGCCCCCGGGCGGGGCCGGCCTCGGCTTCACGCGTAAGGGCGCCGTGGCGGCGGCCGTACGCCCGGCACGGCACCCAGGAAGGATGGTTCGCATGCGATCGGTTTCGGTGCTCCTGCTCCTGTCCATGGCGCTCGGCGGCTGCTACTCGTACGCGCCGGTGGACACCAACACCCGGCCGTCGCCCTCCAGCGACGTGCGCGTGCGGCTGTCGCGGCCGATGGACTTTCCCATCAGCGACGTGACGGTGCGTGACGTGGTGGAACTGCGCGGCGAGGTGGTGCCGTCGCAGGACACGGCGATGACGCTGTCGGTGTTCGGGCTGCGCTCGCAGACGGGGTACGGAGTCGACGCCTCGGGCGAAACGGTGAGCTTCCCGCGCACCGCCGTGGTGGGGCTGGCGCAGAAGCGGATCTCGCCCTGGCGGTCGGCCGTCTTCGGCGCCCTGCTGGTGGGCGGCGCGGTTGCGCTGCGCGCCACGGGCGTGATCAGCGGCAACGGCGGCAGCGGCTCCGGGACCGGGACCCAGAAGTAGTTTCCGGATTCGCCCACCAACGGAGAACGGCCGCTCCCGCGGGCTTCGCGGGGGCGGCCGTGCTGTATTCACACCAGGATGGGGATGGCCTCTCATACCAATTCCGAGGATTCAGTGTTCATTCCGACATCCTCAAAACAATGGCTCACACGGAGGAAACGGAGGTAACGGAGGAACTCCGATCGCGTTCAGTTCCTCCGTTGTCTCCGTTTCCTCCGTGTGAGACTCTTCAGTTCAGGAGCATGGGAATGCTCGGTAAATCCTGAGAAACGGTATCATGGAGGAAATTTGCCGTTCGCGGCGATCTCCCAGTCTTCCATGAGATGATAGAAGGAAGAATCTCACGCAGAGCAGCAGAGGGAGCAGAGAACCGACCGTCGTTCTCTGCTCCCTCTGCTGCTCTGCGTGAGTCCATTCCTCTTCCGGATGATCAGCCCCCGCCCGGCGTCGGCTACGCGCGCTCCTTCAGCCAGATGAGGACCACGCCGCACTCCGAGCCGGGGCGGCGGAACTCGACGGGGACCTCGGAGAGGCGGCGGTAGACCTCGATCCCCTCCACCTCGTCGGGGCGCACGTCGTTGGGGACGCCGGCGAAGTCGGGCTGGTAGCTCACCCCGTCGAGGTAGTACTGCACGGGGCAGTCGCCCGGCTCCCAGCGCGGGTCCACGCGGTACATGGCGGGGGTGGCGCCGTTCATGATCAGCCGGTCGCCGCGCGAGGTGTTGGCCACGCGCACGCCGGGGATCTCGCGGAAGATGTCGGTCAGGCGCCGCGGCTTGCGCCGGTCGATCTGCTCGCGGGTGACGAACGACCCGCGCCCGCGCTCCATCCGCTGGTAGAAGCGCTGCAGCGGGGGACTCATCGGCGGGCGCTGGCTGGTGGCCCGCACCTGGCCCAGCGCCACGGGCGCGGGGGTCAGCGCCACCTCGAGGGTGGCGGGGCCGGACGCCACCTCGCGCCGTTGCTCGTCGTAGCCCAGGCGGCGCACCAGCACGGTCTCGCGGTCGCTGCGCAGCGGCAGGAGCGCGCGCCCCAGGCTGTCGGTGCTGGTGCGGGTGTTCCCCACCCACACCTCGGCGCCGCTCACGGACGATCCGTTCGACGAGTCGGTGACGTGCACCACCAGGAAGCGGTCGCCGGCGGATCCGGCCGCGGGCTGCTGGGCGGGCGCGGGCGAGGCGAGCGCGATCAGGCCGCCGCAGCAGGCGGCGAGCACCAGGAGTGGTGGACGGGTCCAGGCAAGGCGCATGGCGACCTCCCCTGCGGGGTGTTCCGGCCCCCGGCTGACAGCCGGCCGGAAGAGCGGATCAAGCATAAAGCGAGCCGCTCGTGGATCGGCGGAAACACGGCGTTTTCGGCTGTGCCGCCGTCAAATTCCGTCTCGTTGCGGGGCGCCGCCGCCACGGTGCGGACGGACGCGGCGCCCCGGTCCCCCGCCCCTCAGCGCCGGGCGGCGGAGGTCCAGACGACCACCGTGCCGCACGCCGCCGACGAGTTGCTGCGGAACTCCACCGGCGTCTCGGCGAGGCTGCGGTACACCTCCAGCGCCTCGATCAGGCTGACCGGCACGTCGCTGGAGATGTCGCCCTCGACGCTGGGGTAGAAGAGCGCGCCGTCAACGTAGAACTGCACCTGGCAGTCGCCGGCGCCCGAGCGCTGCGACGCACCCTGCGCGTCGGCGCCCAGCCCGGCGAGCGCGGGCGTGGGGGCGTCGGGATCGCCGGCGCCGCGCTCCCGCGCGCGGTCGGCGGCGCGCTGGTTCTCGATCGCCACCTGCGGGTTGTAGGTGCGCGAGCCGATCTGCCCCACGGCGCGCGGGGCGACGGCGCCGGCCATCTGGATCTTCAGCCCGCCGCGGCCGTCGTCCACCATCCGCACCCCCGGCATCCCCATGAACACGTCCACGGTGCGGTGCGGGTTCTTCTGCGCGATCTCGTCGCGCGTCATGAACACGCCGCGCCCGCTCCGGCGACGGCGGACGAAGTCGGCCAGCGTCGCACGCCCGGTGGCGGTCACGCCGGGGAGGCCCACGGCGTCGCCCGGGCTGGCGCTGGCCGCGGCGACGGCGCCGCCCGCGGCGGGGACGAGGACCAGGTCGCGCTGCAGCGGGGTGCCCGCGGCCAGGCGCACCTCGGTGCGGCTGCCGGGGCCGGCGGTGAGGGTCACCGACTGCCCCTCGGGAACGCCGCAGAGCGCGAATCCCCCCGCGTCGTCCGCCGCCGTCGCCACGTAGCCCGCGGCGCGCCGGGCGGCGCCGGTTCCCGACGCGCCCCAGGTGGCGCGGACGGTGGTGCCGCCGCCCGAGCCCTGCGGCGCGCGCAGCGAGCCGATGATCACCCCGCGCAACGGCTGCGCGCCGAGGTCGGGGCACACCGCCGCGGCCACCGTCGCCAGGCCGGGGACGGCGAGCGGGACCGGCGTGGTCTTCCCCGCCTCCGCAGCCACCGTCGCCGGGCGGACGGAGGCGGCCACGGGGCCCAGCCGGAAGTGCGTGAAGGCGACGGTGTAGGTGCCGCCGCGCAGCCCGCCGATGCGGAAGCGGCCGGCGGAGTCGGTCACCGCCTCGAACGAGGTGCCGGAGACGTAGACGCGCGCGCCGGAGAGCGGCGCGGCGCGGGTGCTGTCCCACACCACGCCCTCGATCGCCGCAAGCTCGCCCGCGCCCATCGCCGGCGCGCCGTTCTGGGCGGTGGTGGAGACGACCTCGCCGCCGTCCTCGCGGATGGCGAAGAGGCGCGCGTTCTCGTAGGCGGTGTAGATGTCGGCGTCGCGGCCGGGGGTGGTGCGGGCGCCCTGCTGGATCTCGACCTGCGGCATGCGGATGGACCAGCGGCGGACGATCCACGGGCCGTCGGCCAGCCGCGCGTACTCCACCGTGCCGCCCAGCCGCGGGTGGCTGACCGGGGTGGGGAGGCCGGTGTAGGTGTACTCCACCCGCCGCAGTTCGGCGGTGGCGCGGTCGAGCCAGAGCACGCCGCGGATGTCGGGAAGGCGCCGCCCGCCCACCGGCTCGAACGCCACGCCCACCAGCGAATCGCCCGCGGCGCCGTCGTCCGACAGGCGCAGGCAGTGGTCGTCGAGGAACTCGTCGGAGACCAGGACGGACGGGTCGGGACCGTAGTAGAAGGTGCCCTCCGCCGTGTTCTGCACCCATCCCTTCGCGGAGAGCTCGGCCGCGGGCGGGCTGGCGAAGGGGTGCGCGGCCACCGCGCCGGTGTCGCGGCGCGACTCGCGGATCACGCGCTGGCTGCGGGGATCGAGGTCGCGGTCCCACCGGGCCACGCGGTAGCGGAAGAGGCGCTGCTGCTGCCCGTAGGCGGCGGAGTTGAGCGCCTTGCGCGCCTCCTCCCACACCGTGGCCGTCTCCACCCCCGTTCCCGGGCGCACGGCGCAGCGGCGGGCGGCGGCGCTCACCACGATCTCGCCCAGCCGCAGCGGCGCGCCCTCGAGCTCCAGCCGCCGCTGTACCGTCTGTCCCGCGGCCAGCTCGAACGCGGGGGTGACGGTGGCGGCGAAGCCCACGCGCTCGGCGCGCAGCGTGTAGCGCCCGGCGGCCGGCGCGCGGAGGGCGAAGGCGCCGGAGCGGTCGCTGAGCGCGCCGGCGACCTGCTTGCCGGACGCGTCGAGGAGGACGACCAGCACCTGCCCCACGGGCGCGCCGGCGCCGTCGACGAGGCGGCCCTGCACCGCCTGCGCGGCGGCGGGCGCGGCGGCCAGGAGGAGCGCGGAAGCTGCGAGAAGGGTGGAGCGGAGACGCATTGCTACGGGAGATGTGGGGTTTCCGCGTGGCGCCGGCCTGGGATGTAACGAACCGGCCGGACGCCGTCTGACGTGCGCACGTACGCGCGCGCGAGGGAGATGCCGCGCCGCCGCTTCTGCGTGAGGGATGCGCGCCCGGAGGGCCGGGACCCCGGCGGGGCGGCGGCGGCGATGCCGGATGATGCGGGACGAGACCGGGCGGCGACGAATCCGCCGGGGGCCCGGCGCGGTTGGGCACAGCGGTATCGTGCCCTACCGCGCGCGCAGCCCGGCCCCCGCGCAGCGGGGGACACGCCCGCATCCCGCAGTTGTCCGTTAAAGTTAAGCGGCTACTCGATTTGGCGGTAGCTCAGAAGATCTGGAGATTGACGGTCTCGCCGGGCGACACGTTGATGTTGAAGGTGCGCGCCACCGCGTCGCTGCCGATGGGGTCGGCGATGAAGCGGAGCGAGGTGGCCGTCTGGATGAACGCGACCGGGATGGTGAGCCGCGCGCTGGACACGGCCTGCACCGTGCCCAGCCGCTGCTGCTGCAGCCCGTTGCTGACGTAGAGGGTGTACGCCAGGAAGTCGCGGTTCACCACCGCCACCGTGGTGGCCGGCGGGCGCGGGCGCGGGTTGTTTCCGCTGCTGCCGCCGCCCCCGCACGCGGCCAGGGCGAGCGCCAGCAGCACGGCCAGCGTGGCGGAGAGGGTCGCTCGCCGCATGGGTTCCTCCCGCGCCGCTCAGTTCGACCGCGTGAACTCGAACGAGACCGACACCGTGGCCGACGCCTGCTTGGTGTAGGTGACGGTGCTGGCCGTGTAGTTGCCCGAGTAGTTGTCCTCGAAGCGCGGCTTGAAGGTGATGGAGCCGCCCGACGCGCTCACGTCGCCCACGGTGTGGGCGCTGGTGGTGACGGTGGTGTCGGGGGTGGTCAGCCGGCTGCGGATGATCTCGTCGAAGCGCCCGTTGTCGAGCAGGACCAGGTCGCCGCTGAGCACGACCACCGTGGTGCCCGCCGGCGTGCCGGGAAGGGTGTACGGTGGCACCGTGCCGTTGATGCGGGTCAGCTCGTACGAGCCCGCGGCCGACGCGTCGAAGGTGGTGGAGTCGCTGCAGGCAGAGAGCACGAGGGCGATGCAGCCGAGCGAGCTCAGCGTGCGGCGGATCCCACGAGCGGGCATGGCGTCTTCTCCGGGTGCATGGGTCGGGCGCGCCGGGCGGCGCGTTGGTTCGGCAGCATAACGTGTGGGAGCGGTGCTTTCTTACTCCCGTGGGGCGATTCGGTTTCGGTCCGTCCGCATCTGCGGCGTGCGATGCAGGATTTCGCTGCAATCTTCGCGCGCGCGGGGGTCATTTCGTCGTGCCCGTGGAGAGCGTGAGATGCGGCGCGGCGTCCGCACTTTCGCGCCGCCCGATTGCCGTGCATGATGCGCGTTGATGCTGTCCTGTGATGGGACAGACGACTTCACCTGTGAGGACGATGGCGATGCATCCACGCGCCGAGATGCTGGTCCGCGAGCTGGGCCTGCAGCCGCACCCCGAGGGCGGCTTCTACCGCGAGGTGTTCCGCTCCGCGCGCCGCGTGCAGCCGTTCGACGCGCGGCCGGCGAGGAGCGCGCTGACGCTGATCTACTTCCTGCTGGCGGACGGCGGCGCCAGCCGGTGGCACCGCGTGGCGTCGGACGAGGCGTGGAGCTGGGTGGAGGGCGACCCGCTCGAGCTGCTGCGCATCCCGCGCACGCTCGACGGCCTGTCGCGCCAGGTGCTCGCCGCGCCGGGGGAGGGCGCCGAAGCGCTGGCGGTCGTCCCCGCGGGCGAGTGGCAGGCGGCGCGCACGACGGGTGCGTACACGCTCGTCACCTGCGCGGTGGGCCCCGGCTTCGACTTCGCCGACTTCCGCATGATGAGCGACGATCCCGCCGCCACCGAGGCCGTCCGCGCGCGCTTCCCCGACGCGGCGGCGCTGATCTGAATCCCCCTGAAAAGAATGTCTCACGCAGAGGAGCAGAGGCAGCGGAGAACTAACCTCCGCTGCCTCTGCTCCTCTGCGTGAGACCTGTCGTGCGTCAGAATCCGGAGCCGTATCTCCGTTCAATGAACGCGCGGGCGGGTTCAATGGACGTACACTGAACGTGGCGCGCGCACCCTGCCGAACCGGTTCGGGCGGGACTCAAACGCTGTCGGGAGAATGGGTTGGGCGATCGAACCGCCGACACATGGCGGCCGGAACGCCCGATGCCCCTCCCGTCGCACGCCGCGGCCACGCACCGGCCGCGGCGCGTGAGGCCACGTCCATCCTCCTGACCGGAAGGCACGCATGCGCACCGTTCGCCGCGCCCGACCGTTTCTCCTCTGCCTGCTCGCGCTGGGGGCGTGTGGCAGGACCCACGGTCCCTCCCCCGACCGCAGCGAGGTCGCCACCACCTCCGACACCGTCGTTTCGGGGATGCAGGTGATGGAGCCGCCCGCGCCGGTGGCCGCGACCGCGCCGCCCGTCCCTGCGGACGGCTACGCGCTCCAGCGGCAGGAGGAGTTCAACCGCGAGCAGTACAGCCCCATCCAGGAGAACGAGTTCCGCGACGCGGCGGCCAACCCGCTCTCCACCTTCGCCATCGACGTGGACGCGGCCTCGTACGCCAACGTCCGCCGCTTCATCCTGGGCGAGGGGCGGATGCCGCCGCGCGACGCGGTGCGCATCGAGGAGCTGGTCAACTACTTCGACTACGACTATCCCGACCCGCGCGGCGACGCCCCCTTCTCCATCACCACCGAGGTGGCGCCGGCGCCGTGGAACCCCGCGCACCGGCTGGTGCACGTCGGCCTGCAGGGGCGGCGGATGGAGGCGGCCTCGCTTCCGCCCGCGAACCTGGTCTTCCTGGTCGACGTCTCCGGCTCGATGGACGAGCCCGGCAAGCTGCCGCTGCTGAAGGACGCGTTCGCGCTGCTGGTGGACAACCTGCGCCCGCAGGACCGCGTCTCCATCGTGGCCTACGCCGGCGCGGCGGGGCTGGTGCTGCCGCCCACCCCCGGCGGCGCGAAGGACCGCATCCGCGACGCCATCTCCACCCTGACGCCGCAGGGCTCGACGAACGGCGCGGAGGGGATCAAGCTCGCCTACCAGCTGGCGCGCGACGCCTTCATCCGCGGCGGCAACAACCGCGTGATCCTGGCCACCGACGGCGACTTCAACGTGGGCGTGAGCAGCGACGCCGAGCTGGTGCAGCTGATCGAGCGCGAGCGCCAGTCGGGCGTCTTCCTGACCGTGCTGGGCTTCGGGACGGGGAACCTGCAGGACACCAAGATGGAGCAGCTGGCCGACAAGGGGAACGGCAACTACGCCTACGTGGACGGGATCGACGAGGCGCGGCGGGTGCTGGTGGTGGAGATGGGCGGAACGCTCTTCACCATCGCCAAGGACGTGAAGGTGCAGGTGGAGTTCAATCCCGCGCGGGTGAAGGCGTACCGGCTGATCGGCTACGAGAACCGCCTGCTCGCGGCCGAGGACTTCAACGACGACCGCAGGGACGCCGGCGAGCTGGGCGCGGGCCACAGCGTGACCGCGCTGTACGAGGTGGTGCCGGCGGACGCGCCCGACAACCCCGCGCGCGGCACCGACCCGCTGCGGTACCAGACGCCCCGCGCGCGGTCGTCCGCGGCGGGGAGCAACGAGCTGCTGACGGTGAAGCTGCGCTACAAGGCGCCCGACGGCGACGCCAGCCGCCTGCTGGCGCATCCGCTCGTCGACCGGGCAACGCCGCTGGCCCGCACCTCGCCCGACTTCCGCTTCAGCGCCGCGGTGGCGGAGTGGGGGATGCTGCTGCGCCAGTCGCGCTTCCGCGGGGCGGCCAGCTACGGCGCGGTCACGTCGCTGGCCCGCGGCGCCATCGGCGACGACCGCGGCGGCTACCGCGCCGAGTTCCTGCGCCTGGTCCAGGTCTCGCAGCGCTTCGCCTCGCGCGAGCCCGGGGGTGATGATGACGGCGAGGTGACGGCGCTCGATCGCTGAGGCGGGCGGGCGATAGGCCTCACGCGGAGACGCGGAGGACGGGGGAGATACTGGTCATCTCCTCGTCCTCCGCGCTTTTTACCAGGCCAGGAATGAAGAAATCACACGGAGGAAACGGAGGAAACGGAGGACTGATGTGAGTTCCTCCGTTCCCTCCGTTTCCTCCGTGTGATGCATCTGTTCAGGAGCGATTGAGAACGCAAAGGGACTCGATCACCCCGCGAAGGTGCGGAAGTAGTCCTCCAGCCGCCGCGTGCCGTACGTGGGGGCGACGCAGTCCACCTGGCTGACCACGGCGCCGAAGGCCAGCAGCGCGGCGATGCGGCGGTTGAGCGGCTTCAGCACCGCCGCGGCGCCACGGAACACGCCGGGCGGCACGTGCGTCAGTTTCCCCGGCGCCGGTCGGCCGACGGCGCGGAAGGCGAGCTCCACGATCTCCGCGCGGGTGAAGACGTCCGGCCCCCCGACGGCGATCTCCGCCGCATCTCCCGCCACCGCATCGGCGCACACTTCCGCCAGATCGGCCTCGTGAATGGGATTGGTGCGCGCCTCGCCGCCGCCGATCACCACCCCGCGCCCCCGCTTCGCCATCTTCGCGATCTCGCCGAAGAAGGAGAAAAAGCCCGTCGGCCGCACGATCGCGTGCTCCATCCCCGACGCGCGCAGCTCGTCCGCGAAGCGCTCGTGCGCGCCGGTGTACTCCAGCGCCCGCATCCCCTGCGCGCCGTGGACGGAGACGTAGACGAACCTGCGCACGCCGGCCGCGCGCGCCGCGGCGAGCAGGTTCGAGTTCCCCTGCCAGTCGACCTCCAGCGGGCCGCGCCGGTCCCCGAACCCGCCGAGGCGCATCGACGCGCCGGCGCAGGAGAACACGACGTGGACGCCCGCGCACGCCGGGCCGAGCGTCGCCGGGTCGAGCAGGTCGCCCTGGACCGCCTCGTCCGCGGTGGCGTCGAGCCGCTCCGGGCGCCGGGCCAGCGCGCGAACGACGTAGCCGCGCGCCTTCAGCTCCTTTGCCACGCACCGCCCCAGGTGCCCCGAGGCGCCCGCCAGCAGCACCCGCTCCATCCCCGCCTCCGTCGTCCGTGTCTCCGTCCGCCGTCCCGCCGGGCGCGCAAATTCCGCCGCACGGAACGCGGGGGTGATCGGAAGATCCCCGCATCCCCCGTCATCGTTTTCCGCACCGCCATGTCAGGAGAATCCCGATGGTCCGGGAGACGTCAGAAGAGCGAGATCTGGTCTCCGATCTGGCCCGGGTCCACGGGCGAGATGCCCAGGCGGCGCTGCAGGTCGCGCGCGGAGGCGGGGGAGTGGCCGGCGAAGTGGTTGTTCGCGTAGCCGTGGACGGTGACGCCGCGCAGCTGGCGCAGCACCCCGGCCCACTCGTCGATCTCCGCCGTCCGGTCCACCTGGACGTGCGAGAAGTCGGTGAGGTCGCGGTTCGGCCCCATCCACCGCAGGTAGTGGAAGTCCGCGGTGGGCCTGGTCGCCAGCTCCAGCACCGTCTCGCGCGGGATCCAGCGCCCGTCGCTGAGCGCCAGCGCCACGTTGTGCTCGGCGAGCATCGAGAGGAGGTCGTACAGCACGTCGGGGCGCGTCCACCGCTGCTGCCGCACCTCCACGGCGAAGCGCAGGTCGCGCGGCAGCCTGGGCACGAACGCTTCCAGCGCGTCCCAGTCCGCCGGCGAGAACTCCGGGCCGAGCTGCACCAGGATCGGCCCCAGCTTGGGCCCGAGCAGGCGGGCACGGTCGAGGAAGAGCTCCGTCTCCGCCTCCGCGCGGCGCAGGTGGCGCTCGTGGGTGATCTCCTGCGGGAGCTTGAGGGCGAAGACGAAGTCCGGCGGCGTGCGCTCCGCCCACCCGCGCACCGTCTTCGCCGGCGGGATGGCGTAGAAGGTGGAATCGACCTCCACCGTGCCGAACGCCTGCGCGTAGAGCGACAGCATGTCGGCCGGGCGGGTGCCCTCGGGATAGAAGGGCCCCACCCACGCCGCGTAGTTCCACCCCTGCGTGCCGATCAGCACCCGGTCCGCCACGCGCATCCTCCGTTCACGTCCGTGGACGCGGACGATGCGGCGGCGCGGCGCGGGGCGCAAGGGAGAAGGGGAGAAAGAGGGTGGAGATGAGGATGCCGACCGAGAGATCGCATCGCAACGCGGAGCGGTCCGCGATGGATTCGCCGCGGGGTGAAACTTCCGGCGCGGGGGGCGCGTACGGCCCTTCGGCCCGGCGGAACCCGCCTTTCTCTCGCAGTCCCCAGAACCGGAGCGCGTACGATGGAGCAGAACGGAAGCAAGCTGGAGCGGATCCTCAAGTGGATCGTGCTGGTGATCCTGGCGGTGGTGGCGCTGAAGATCGTGTTCAGCATCCTGGCCGTGGCCTGGGTCCTCGGCGGGTTCCTGCTGACCAAGGTGCTGCCGCTGGTGCTGCTGGTGTGGCTGGTGCTGAAGCTCGTCCAGTGGTGGAAGGATCGCAACGGCGGCGAGACCGTCACGGCCGAGGCTACGGTCGAGGAGTACTGAGCTCCGGCGCGGGTCGCCGGGCCGCACGCATACCCAGGACCGACGCCGCGGGGGCGCTCTCACGAGCGCTCCCGCGGCTCGCGCTTTCATCCCCCGGCTCCACGACCTTCTGGCCGTGGAGCCGAACCGTGCCTATCATGCAAGGCACTCCCCCCGAAACCGACGCACCATGGCCACGACCGCACCCACGCCGTCGCCGCTCCTGCGCGGCTGGCTGGAGCAGCTCGAGCGCATCCGCCGCGACGCGGCGGAGCTCACGGACGGGATCACCGACGCGCAGTTCGCCTGGAAGCCCGGGCCCGGCAAATGGTCCGTCGGGCAGATCGTGAACCACCTCGTCGTCTCCGGCGCGAGCTACCTCGACCGCATCGCCCCCGCGCTGGCCGACGCCCGCGCGCGCGGCCTCCACGATCGCGGAGACTATCGCCCGAGCCTGATCGGCGGGCTGATGGTGCGCTCGTTCGAGCCGCCGCCGCGGCTGAAGCTCAAGGCGCCGCGTATCTACCGCCCCGCCGACGCGGGTCCCGCGCTCGATCGCGAGACGGAGTTGGCGGCGTGGCGCGCGCTGCACGACCGCTTAGAGGCGCTGGTCGGCGAGGCGGCGGGGCTGGACCTGCGCCGCATCCGCATCGTCTCGCCCGTCACCTCGCTGGTGCGGATGAACGCGGGCGACTCTTTCATGATCGTGCTTTCGCACGAGCGGCGGCACCTCTGGCAGATGCGGCGCGTGCGCGAGAGCCCCGGCTTTCCCGCCGGCTGACCCGCGCTCGGGTCCCGCAGGCAGAACGGCCGGCGGCCCGCGCGATGCGGCCGCCGGCCTCCCGTTCCTCCGTGCCCCGGTGACGCTCCCCACGCCCCGTCGGGGATCTCCCCGTGGCCGCTTCCCCGATCTCCGGCCACACTACGCCGTCGCGTTCCGCCTCAGTTCAGCCAAGTGCGCTCGGGCTTCCCTCGCGCGCGGGCGGCCTCGCGCAGCTCGAACAGCTCGCGCGCGAACGCCCGGGCCGCCGTGGCGAAGGCGCCGCGCTCGCGCAGCTCGGTGGGCGGCGCGCCCATGAACTGCCGGAGCGCCGCCTTGAGGCTGACCTCGCTGGCGTAGCCGCAGGCGCGCGCCACCTGCGCCACCGTGCGCCGATGGTCGTCGAGCAGCTCGGCGGCCAGGAGGAGACGAAGCCATGCCATCAGCCTGCGCGGCGGCGGAAGGTCGGCGCGCGCGAACCAGCGGGGGACCGTGCGCTCGTTGACGCCGAGCGCCGCCGCCAGCTCGGGCGCCTGTCCCCCCGCCGCGACGGTCTCCGCCGCCGTGGTCAGCAGCGCGCGGGCGCGGCCGGGCACGCCGCGGGGGAGCGCGCGGCGCAGCAGGCGGTGGACGGTGCGCGCCTGCACCGCGGCAACGCGCCGGGCCAGCGCCGGCTCGCTGTCCTCGCGCCCCAGCGCGATCACGTCGGCCACGCCCCAGGCCAGCAGCGTGCGCAGGTGCCCCTCGTGCTGCGGCTCCACCCGGAAGGCGGCCACGACCGTGGCCGCGGGGTGCGACTCCAGCAGCGCGCGCAGCTCCGGCGCCGGCGCGCCGGCCCGGCTCGCGGCGAAGGGATCGACCACCGACACCGCCGTTCCCGGCGCCGCGCCCAGTGCATCGGCCAGCGCCGCCCAGCCGGCCACGCGCACCAGGCGGAAGGCGCTTCCCTGGACCGCCGCCAGGCGCTCGCGCAGCGTCTCGTCGTCGTGGAGAAGGAAGAGCGGCCTGACAACCTCCTGCATGTTACGTCTCGAAAGGGGGTTAGTTTCACGACACAGCTTGACTGGCCGCACCAAAACGAAGCACCTTATGCGGCCCTGCCCCCATACCCCAAGTCACTCCAGGAGGACGGAATGAAGTTCCGCAAGCTTCTGCCGCTCGTCGTTGCCGCGCTGACCCTGGCCGCCTGCTCGGCCGATGCGCTGACCGGGCCCACGCGCACGGCGCCCGCGCATCGCGACGAGAGCAACGGCAGCGGGATGCTGGGCGGCGGCGGTAACCTGATGGGAGAGGGGAGCGGGATGCTCGGCGGCGGCGGCTGAGCACGGGCACGGACGGGGCGGGAGCGGTGTGCGCGCGGCCTTTATACGGCGCGCGCCGCACCGTCCTCGCCCCGTCGGGCGGCGGTGGCGTCAGGCCGCCGTCGCCGCGGCGTGGCGGGTGAGCGAGGCGCGCACCTGCACCGCCAACTCGTCGGCCTGCCGGGCCAGCTCGACCGGCTCCGGCGGCGCCGTGCGGCGAACGGCACGCCCGTGGCGCGCGGCCTCGAGCTGCGCCTCGGCGATCATCAGGGTGCGCGCCTCGTCGCGCTCCGTCGCCAGCTCTAGGGCCGCCCGCGCCGCCTCCTCCCCGCGCGACCACTCGCCCAGGCACACGTCGCCCTGCGCAATCAGCACCAGCGACTCCGCCGCGTTCTCGGCGCACACCGGGAGCGCGGTCAGCGGCAGGGCCTCGCGGCGTGCGGCCTCGTAGCGCGCCCGCTCGCCGGCGCCGGCGGCCGCGCGGACCACGTTGGCCAGCGCCATCAGCCGCTCCGGGCCGTCCGGCAGGCAGGGGAGCGCCACGTCGAAGATGGACAGGGCACGCGCGAAGCGGCCCTGCTCCGACCAGAAGCATCCCAGGTCGTGCGCCAGCGCGGGAAGGCGCGAGTGGCCGTCGCCGTACGCCCGCAGCGCCTCGCCGGCGTGCGCGTAGCCCTCGTCCATCCGCCCTGCGTCCACGCTGAACACGAACAGGTGGTGGTGCGCCGAGCCCTCCAGCGCGTGCAGCCGCCGCTTGCGCGCGGCGCGGAGCGCGCGGTGCATCACCGCGTTGGCCGCGGGATAGTTGCCGGTGCGCATGTACTGCACGCCCAAGCCGATGAACCCCCAGGTGTAGCTCTCCCAGTCGCGCCCGCGCGCCAGCCGGATGGCGCGCCGGAACCACCCCTCCGCCTGCGCGTGGCGCGCGGCGTCACGGGCCAGGCGCGCGGCCTCGAGCGCCAGCCGCGGGTCGTCGGCCATGGCCACCGCGGCGGCGTGCGCGAACGCCAGCCGCGAGCGCGGGGCCGAGCGGCGCTCCGCCCAGCGCGCCAGCGCCCGCACGGCGAACACCAGCCGGGCCGGGTCGGCGCGCTCGGGGTCGTCGGCCATCTGCGCCAGCGTCAGCAGCGGCCCCCAGAGCTCCTGCTCGGGCGCTGCGGCCAGCAGCGCCCTGCGGCGCAGCTCGCCGGCGCCGGGCGCGAACAGCCGCCGGCGCGCGCGGGCGGGCGTCTCGGCCCAGAGCATGAAGTCGCGCAGGGCCCACCACAGCAGCACGCCCATCGGCTCCGGGATCTCCTCGAGGAGGTCCGCCCCCTCGGCCGCGTCGGCCAGGTGGGGGATGGGTGGAGCGGCGCGGCGCACGCGGGGATGGGCCGCGCGCCCGGTCGGCAGGGATGCCTTCATCGGGCTCCGTTGGCGTGGCGCGGGCGCCGTGGCCCGCGATTCGACGGGGTGTACCGCGTTTCCGGCCATAAAGTATGTCGCCGCCTGCTGAATGACCAGAGTCTCCGTCCGCGCCGGCGCGCGGACCCTGTCCGACCCGGACGCCCGAGGGGCTAACGGCTCCCCGGCATGCGCGGCGGGGCGGTCGACCACATCAGCTCCACCTCGTCGGGCGTAAGCCCGTAGGCGCGCACCACCAGCTGCGAGACCCGCCGCTCCAGCCCCGCGGCCTTGGCGCGCACGGCGGTGAGCCGCGGCGCATAGTCGGCGTGCGCGTTGCGCAGCATCCCCACCTCGCGCGGGGCCAGCGGCTCGGCGTGCTGCGGGCGATGGCGGCGCACGGCGTCGACG
Source organism: Longimicrobium sp. (assembly GCA_036377595.1). NCBI lineage: Bacteria > Pseudomonadati > Gemmatimonadota > Longimicrobiia > Longimicrobiales > Longimicrobiaceae > Longimicrobium > Longimicrobium sp. The sequence goes on from DASUYB010000103.1 coordinate 164,245, forward strand.
AAGGCGCTGGCGCTCAGCTCCGCCCACGCCAGCAGCTCCGCGTCGGGCATGCCGGCCGCGTAGTCCGAGCGCAGCCAGGCCATCATCTCCCACGTCATCGTCCGCTGCTCGGCGGTGAGCTCCACGATGCGCTCCACGCCGGCGTCGATCTCGGGCTTCAGCCCGGGCGGCGGCGGGGCGATGGGGAGCGCCTCGACGGCGGACGGGGTCAGGCGGAGGACGTCGTCGCGCCCGTGCAGGGCGCTGCGCCAGAGCCACGTCCACGCCACCGGCGAGTTCGCCACGGCGAGGAGGTAGGGATCGGCCGTGGGCCAGGCACAGGCGTTGGCCAGGACGCAGGCCTCCGCCGGCGCCACGGCGAACTGCGGCTGCAGGGCGCCGTCGGCGTGCACGATGCGCGGCCCGCCGTGCTCGCGCTCGGTGCGCGGGCGCAGCTCCCACCAGTAGCGTCCCTGGTCGTGGCGGGCGCGCAGGCGTTCTTCCCACGGCCTGAGGTGCGCGTGCAGGGTGGGGAAGGAGCGCGCGAACAGGTGCTCGGCGTCCGCCTCGGCCGCCCCGGTCCACGGCCACCCCTGCTCGTCGGAACTGGGGATGGCGATCAGCCACGCGCCGCGCCACTCCGCCGCCCAGCGCTCGATGTCGCCGGCGCGGATCAGCGGGCGCAGGAACGACGCGGCGCCCGCGTGGCCGCGCACCAGCCGCTCGCGCGTGTCGTGATCGACGACGAACGCGTCGTTCAGCCCCGTGCGGATCCCCGCCACCGGCGCGGCGCCGAGGTATTCGGCGAGCGGGATGCCGGCCGCGGCGATGCGGTCGATCAGCCGCTGCACCTCGGGCCGCTCCAGCGACCAGGGCGCGCCGCCGAAGCGTCCCCGGGGGACGGCGTAGGAGTGCGCGGCGGCCCAGCTCGCCAGGCGCGGCTCGGGCCCGGCGTCGGCGGGAAGGACGGTGACCTGCGTCTCGCCCGCGCCGGCGCGGCCGTCGGCGCCTGGGCGGCGGGCCACCACCACGCAGGCGGCGTCGGGCTCCACGCGCACGGCGGCGGCGCGGAAGTCCACCAGCCGCTCCATCTCCGCGCGCTCGGCCAGGAAGCGGCGCAGCCCCTCGGCCGGACCGGAGCGCATCCACCGCTCCGCGGCGGCATAGGCGACGCGGCCGCCCCGCCGCAGCACTCCCATCCCCATCTGCCAGAAGTAGACGTGCAGGTCCGCCGCTGCGTCGTACACCTCGGCGAACGCGGACGCGAGGTGCGGCCGCAGCGCCGCGCCATGCTCGCCGCGCGACGCGGGGGGACGGCCGATCACCGCGTCGAAGCCGGGATCCTCGCTCCAGGTCGCCGTCTCCGCGTCGACGAAGGCGGCGGGGAACTCCAGGTCCCAGTGGAAGAAGCGGTGCTCGCCGGCCAGCGCGGCGGCGCGCTCCAGCGCCTCGGCGTGCGCGCGGCCCAGCTGCGTCCGCCCCCCGCGCGCGGCCTCCACCACCTCGTCGGCGTGCAGGCTGGCGATCTCCTCGGCCAGGCGGTTGCCGAAGGCGCGGCTCATCCACACGTCCAGCAGCCGCCGGTACGGCGCGAGCGACGCCTCCAGCTCCGCGTGCCGCCGCGCGCCCTCGGCGGCCTCCGCGGGACTCGCGTCCGCGGACGCGGTCACCTCGCGGATGGCCGACGCGGCGCGCAGGAGGCCGCGGAAGGGGCCGCCGAACGCGTCGAACTGCCCCTGCGGGTTCTCCTCCATCGCCCGCTGCAGGTCGGCCACGCGCGCGCCGGCCAGGGCGTTCCCGCACTTCAGGTGATGGTCGAGCCGCGGGAGCGGGGCGCCGGGGACGAATCCCGCGAGTGACAGGGCCAGCCGCGCCGCCTCGACCGCGGCGGGATCGACGTCGACGCCGAAGACGCAGCGCCGCACCACCATCCGCCGCAGCAGCGCGGTGTCGTCGAGCCGCGCGGGGTCGGGCTCCAGCCCCTGCGCACGCACGCCTGCGGCCACCGCGGCGCGCACCTCCGCCACCCGCGCGGAGAGCGGCCCGTGCGGCATCTCCCGCAGCAGCGCGGCCAGGCGGGTGGTGACGAGCTCCGCCGCGTGGACCAGGAAGCGCCCGCTCCCCATCGCCGGGTCGACGATGCGCAGGGAGAGGAGCGCGTCCACCGCGCGGTCCTCGAGCGACGCGGCCTCGCGCGCCAGCCGCGCGGCGGACTCGGGGGGCGCGTCGCCCAGGCGCTCGCGGCGAACGGCCGCCTCCTGCACGGCGGCGCGGTAGGCGGCCTCGCGCTCGGCCAGCGCCGGGGCCACGGCCTCGGCGACCACGAAGTCCACGATCCACCGCGGCAGCGCGCCGGAGGGCGACGCCTTGCGCTCGCCGCGCGGGTCGACGAGGAGGGGGCGGCCGCGCTCGTCCGCGGCGAGACGCAAGCCGTGGACGCCGTCGAGCACGCCCGCCACCTCGTCGGGCCCCAGCGCCGAGAAGTCGTACGGCCGCCCCTCCGCGTCGCGCGACAGCTTGTCGAGCGCGGGGACGAGGAAGAAGTCCGAGACGGTGTGGTCGCGGAGGAAGCGCCCCGCCGGCGTGTCGGCGGTGAAGATGCCGCCGTACGCGGCGAGGCCCAGCGACGCGCTGCCGCGGCCCACCAGGTCGAAGACGGCGGTGAGGTCGCGCCAGATGTCGGCGGACTGCGGCGAGAGCGGCTGCCCGGGCGCGCGCAGCGACGCCAGCCGCTCGCGCATGGCCGCCATCCCGTGGCGTGCGTACGGCCCGTCGCGCGGCAGGAGCCCGCGCGCCTCGGCGCTCAGCAGGAAAAGGACACGCGCGAGGAGGAGGAGGGTGCCGGCGAACACGTCGGCGAGCGATGCCTCCGTCTCCTGCGCCACGCCGCGCCGGCGGCGCCCGTCCACGAACCCGGCCGCCAGCCGCTCGAACACGTCGGCCGACACGGCCAGCCGCAGCGCGCGCTCCACCGCGGCCGCATCGGCGGGCGCGCGCACGGGCGCGGGCGGCGCGGCGGTCGTCACGCGCGTCTCCGGGCGACTGCAGTCCGGAGTCGCGGGCGCGCGCGTACGGGCGTGTGCAGGTCGTGCATCAGGATGTGGCCGGGAAAACGGCGGGGGGATGGACCGACAGCCCGGAATGTCAGCGCGAAGGGGGAGGAAGTCAACGGGGATGTTGGAGACACTTGTTTGCAGGAAGCGGGCCGGCGCCGCCACTTCTCCCTGAAATTCCCGTTGAAAGGATCACCCCGTCCGCCGCTCTCGCCGTCCGTCCTCCGATCAGGGCAAACATTTGTCCCCCGCGCAGGCCGGGCGATCTCCCCGCCCGGCCGCCGGCCTCGTCAACCGGAACGGTCGCAAGGCATTGGGACGCATCCGCATAGGCGGGTCCGGCATAATTCAAATGTTTATACGCGGATCATGGCCCGATATCTTCATCCGCGGCCTCGCTGATCGGGGAAGACTCCCCACACGGCTCACGATCTCCCACTGAGGAAGCGAATCAAGATGAAGACGACGGGCTATCTGGCCGCGGCGCTGGCGGCGATCACCCTGACGGCGTGCGGCGACGGCACGGGAAGCGATCTCACACCGGGCTCGCTGGCCTTCACCTACGAGGGTGCGCGGAGCGGATCGTACAGCGCCAGCGGCACCTTCGAGCGCGCCAGCGACAGCACCTTCGCCAAGCAGCCGTTCGCCGTCGGCGCGAAGGGGAGCGACGGCGCGAACGCGTTCGTCAGCATCCTCTCCTACCTGCCGGTGACGGCTGCGACGGGACACATGGTCCTCTTCGCGCTCCCGAACGTCACCGCGCCCACCACGCTGAACGTGGACGCGGGGTGCGCCACGGCGGAGTGCCCGGCGATCGCCGTCGTCTTCGACACCAACCCCGACGAGAGCGAGGACGAGGCGGACTTCTACGTCTTCGAGAGCGGCACCATCGAGGTGACGTCGGTCTCCTCCAGCCGCATGCGCGGCACCTTCAGCGGCACCGCGACGGAGTTCTTCGGCGACCAGTCGATCACCGTCACCAACGGCACCTTCGACGTGCCGCTGGTGAACCCGCGCTTCCTCCTCACCCGCACCCTCCCCGCGGCGCGGATCGAGAGCCGGCAGCGCTGAGATCTCCCCATCGGACGAAAAACGGCCAGGTCTCACGCGGAGCAGCGGAGGCAGCAGAGCAGCCTCCGCTGCTCCGCGTGGGCGTCTGGATCAGATGGAGACGCCCGCGAGGAGGTCGACGCTGAGCGCGTCCACCAGCTCCGCGGCCAGGTCGGGAACGTCGCGCTCCTCGCCGGGCTCGGGACGCGGCGGAGCGGTGGACACGCCCATGCGCACGGTACGCAGCGAGCCCAGCACCTGCTCGGCCGCGGCGCGATGCTCGGGCTCGTCGTGCTGCGTGGCCACGCGCAGCGCGTGGGTGGCGGCCAGCTGCCCGCGGTCGGGGTCGCCCAGCACGGCGGCGCCCTCGGCCAGCGCGACCAGCGCCTGCGCCACCGCGTCGTGGTCGGGGTGCTCGTCCACCAGCCGCCACGTCTCCGACCACATGGCCGCGAAGGCCCGACGGTCGCCCAGGCCGGCGGCCGCGCGCGCCATGCTGGCCACTACCACGCGCTGCTCGGCCACGCGGTCCACGTGGTTCAGCACCGCGCGGAAGACGCGGAGCGCCTCGTCGTAGCGCTCGTGCCGCAGCCAGAAGCGCGCGACGTCGCTCGCCAGGTCCACCAGCCGGGGGTGGCGGCGCCCGTACGCCCGGAATGCGCGCCACGCCCACCCCTCGGCCTCGTCGTCCAGCCCGTGAGCCACGGCGATGCAGAACAGGTCGTGCATCGCCTGCGGCCGCACGTCCCACAGCGCGTGCCGCCGCCCGATGCGCAGCGCGCGCAGGAACCAGTTGCGCGCCGCGCGCACGTCGCCGCGCTCGAGGTTCACCGTTCCCAGCCCCAGGCACGCGAGCCCGTAGTAGCGCCAGTCGCGGGCGCGGCGCGCCAGCCCCAGCGCGCGCCTGAACCACGTCTCCGCGCGGCGGTACTCGGCGTTGCGGCGGGCGAGCTGGCCCACCTCGTAGGCGGGGCCCGGCTGCTCGGGCGTGGCCAGCGCGGCGCTCTGCGCGAAGGCCAGCGCGGTGCGCGGCAGTCCCTGCTTCTCGGCCCAGCGGCTCACCGCCTCGCAGGCGCGGGTCACCTGCGCGCCGGCGTGGCGCGAGCGGCTCTCCAGCGCGCGGCCGATCGTCTCCAGCGGCAGCCGCAGCTCGCGCAGCGTACCCAGCGCCGCCATGCGCTCGCGCCGGCGCCGCCCCTGTCCCGACGCGAACAGGCGAACCCGGCCCTCGGGCGCGGTGGTGGACCACAGGTCCACGTCGCGCGTAACCTGCCACAGCGCCACCCCCAGCCCGCCGCTCACCTCCTCGAGCACGCGGTGCCCCTCGAAGGGCTCGCCGGCGGCGGTCAGCCCCGGCGGCACGATCCACAGGCGCCCCGCACGCCTGCCACGCTTCGCAAGCCGCTCCTCCGTCATCTTTGGTGCTCCGGACGTCTCGTTGGTCAGACATATACCACGGCCAAAAAGACACGATAACGATCGTCCGGGCAGTGCGCTATTGCACGGGGTGCATTCGAAAGTGAACAGGCCGGAAAAACGGAAAGTCGGCCGGATCTGACCGGAAGAAAGCCATGGGCGGCGCCGCATCACGGCAACGGGTGGTTCTCGGGAGAGAGAAAGAAGTGGACGAAACCACGAAATCGGGACCCTGAAAAAACCGGTACGAACCGTGTGGAAGTGCGCCAGAGTTCCCGTAGGCGGCGTAGATGTAAAGGTTTACGGTTTAGGCACGAGTGGCGCGACAGCGGAACGCCTTCGTGTCCACAGATGCGCGGAGCCCCTCCGCCGGGTGGGCGGAGGGGCTCCGGATCGCCGTGACGGCGGAGGCTTACTTGCCGAAGATGCCGATGCCGTAGCGGCAGGGCTCCGCGCTGCAGCGGGCCATGGTCACCTTCACGCGGTACGTGGACGAGCGGCGGGGCTCCACCGACACCACCGGGTAGTCGTCCACCTGCAGGTCGCTGTCGATCTCGCGGCCGGCCGGGTCGTACAGGGTGAGGTCCAGGTCGGTGCAGTCGTTGTCGCAGGCGCCCATGATCTGGTACAGGGTGCCGATGTCCAGGTTGACCTCGACGAACTCGCTCTCGCCGTTGTCGAGCGAGCCGGTGAAGATCCGGTGCGTCATGGTGTAGCCCCGGCTCTCCACCGCGCGGCCGTACTGCTGGAGGAGGCGGCGCACCTGCTGGGTCCACTCGTCCTGCTGCCGGGGCGTGGCGGCGGTGGTCGAAAGGAACATGCCGGCAACGGCGGTAAGGACGATGGCAACGCGCTTCATGAGGGTCCTCCTGCGGGTACGGTGAGGTAAGCAGCCGCGGATGGGGCGGCGGGATGGTGGGCGGGGGGAGGGAGCCTGGCCGTGAAGAAATCACCGACGGCCATGTGGCTCTTCAACTTGCATCGGGAACAACTGCGTGTCAACTGCTCCCGCTCCCCGGTGCAGCCGCCGCTCCGTTCGCCATCGAACGCAGTTTTTCGCGCGGCGGCATCGACGCTCGATCGAGCGCGGAGGATGTCGCCGCGCGCGCTCAGCCGGCGTTGCGGGTGGCTTCGCTGCGGACGGGGCGGAAGGTGGCGTCGCGGTTCAGCCCCATCTCCTGCTGCTCCGCGGGCGACGAGCCGGCGGGCGAGCGCCCCGTCGTCGGGCTTCATCGCCATCGCATGGGAGTATCGAGATGCGGGGCGGCGGACGGCGGCCTCGCGCGCGTGGTGATCACGCAAGCGGCGCTCCCGGCAGGCGCGTCCTGCCCCGCGGCGGAATGGCGCGGGGACGCGGCGGCCCGTATCTTTCCATCCCTTTTCGAGATGCTGTTCCATCCGGCGCCCCGGGGGTCGGGCGCGGCGGAGGGCAGGAGGTCCGCACCATGGCAAGCACCGTCACCAACAAGCTCGTGGCCGTTCCCACGGGGCCGCGCGAGCCCGAGCCGGCGCACGAGCAGCGCAACCCCGGCACCCTGCTGGACCTGGACTGGGTCGCCGAGGTCCGCGTCAACCGCAGCGCCGTGGAGCGCCGCGCGGGCACCATCGGCACGCGCCGCACGGTCAAGAAGGACTGGCAGGCCGCCTGGCTCCTGCGCGCCATCACCCTGATGGACCTGACCACGCTCTCGGGCGACGACACCGCCGGCACCGTGCGCCGCCTGTGCGCCAAGGCCCGTCAGCCGGTGCGCGAGGACGTGCTCGAGGGGCTGGGCGCGGCCGGTCTCCCCGTGCGCTGCGCCGCCGTCTGCGTCTACCACCGCTTCGTGGAGGTCGCCGTCGAGGCGCTGCGCGGCTCGGGGATCCCCGTCGCCGCGGTGTCGACCGGCTTCCCCGCGGGGCTCTCGCCCTTCCGCCAGCGGATCGAGGAGATCCACGCCTCGGTCGACGCGGGCGCGGAGGAGATCGACATCGTCATCACCCGCGAGCTGGTGCTGACCGGCCAGTGGGAGGCGCTGTACGACGAGGTGAAGGCCATGCGCGAGGCGTGCGGCCCGGCGCACCTGAAGACGATCCTGGCCACGGGCGAGCTGGCCACGCTGCGCAACGTGGCGCGCGCGTCGCTGGTGTGCATGATGGCCGGCGCGGACTTCATCAAGACCAGCACGGGGAAGGAGAGCCGCAACGCCGAGCTCCCCGTGGGGCTGACCATGGCGCGCTGCATCCGCGAGTACCGCGAGCGCACGGGCCACGACGTGGGGCTGAAGCCCGCGGGCGGCATCCGCGCGGCCAAGGACGCGCTGGTGTGGATGCTGATGATGAAGGAGGAGCTGGGGACGGAGTGGCTGAAGCCGTCGCTCTTCCGCTTCGGCGCCAGCTCGCTGCTGGGCGACATCGAGCGCCAGCTGGAGCATCACCTCACCGGCCGCTACTCCGCCTCGCACCGCCATCCGATGGCGTAGCCGCGCTCGTCCGCGCGGGCAGCCGAAGCCCTCCCGGCCGATCGTCGGGAGGGCATCGATTTTCGTGGCAATCCGGCGATTGCGTGATGCAGGAATGGGTCTGATATGACGGCATTGTCTGCGAATAAAGTGATTAAAGTGAATCAGTCCGGCCGATCGCGGTGCCCGAGCACGCGAACAGCCGCCTCAAATCAAGAAAAATTCGAATAAAGTAAATAAAGTGGCGAATGAACTGGAAAGAGCTTACAATCTCCGGCTCATCGTCCAACCAGCTTCCACCGCGACGCGCGCGTGCGCCCGGTAAGCTCGACCAGGCCGAGAGTGCGCAGCGAGTACAGCGTCTCCTGCACGACCTGGCGTGGCGACGCGGTACGCAGCCCGGCTTCGATCTCTCGCAATGGAGCCGGACCGATCGTCGCCAGGACCTCGAGGACCTCCTGCTGTGCCCGAGAGAGGTTGCGGCTCACGCGGGTCGGCGGAACGTAGCCGAGCGGGAAGAAGCGCACGACGACCTCGCCGCCTCGCTCTTCGAACTCCGGCTCCACGAGCCCGGCCTGCCCGGTGAGCTCCACGATCTTCAGCGTGCCCCGCCCCCACGAATCGATCACTCCCCGGCGATAGAAGACGCTGGCCATCAGCGGGTTCCAGGGTTGCGACGTGTGGGGACGCTTGAGATCCGCCGCGGTCAGGCCGAAGGGAATCCGGCCGGTGTTGGTGATCTCCAGGCGGTCGTCGTAGATGGCGATGCCGACCGAGCCGCCGGGCATGGCGTAGTCGCGATGGCAGAGCGCGTTCGCGAGCGCCTCGCGCAAGGCCGCGGGCGGGTACAGCGGATCGTCTTCGCGCTCGAACAGGTGCGGCACGACGCGTCCGGCCACCGGAAGATGATCGCGGAGGAAGCGCTGCGCCCGCTGGAGGAGCTCGAACGCGTTCCCGACCTCCTGCCGGTTGTCGATGAACTCCGTCTTGTCCACGCCGCGGAACCGGGCGAGGCGAAGCAGGCACTGCGGATACGCGGGCATGAGGCGGCTGCCGTCTCCGAACAGCACGACGGCGCCGTTGAGCACCTTCCCGTCTTCCATGAGCCTGAGGCCGCGCAGCAGCTCCTCCGGGTCGCGCGTGCCGGGGTCTTCCAGCCGAAGCCGGCGGACCGCCTCGTCGGCCGTGCGGACGATCTCCGCCGCGTCGAGGTCCTTCACCCCGAAGCCGTGGGCGGGGAGCAGCTCCCACCGGGCGGAGGCGTGCGACCGCTCCAGCAGCAGGCGCCGGTAATGATCCTGCGGCATCACGATGGTAGACGAGCCCAGGCGCACGTAGGGGCGTCCATCGTAGGTGAACGGGCCGCCGGTGTTGCCGGGGATGGAGAGAACCAGCGCCTCCCGGCCGTCGCTCACCGGCACCCGCTCCGGGGTGATGGCGGGGAGCGGATCGATGCGCCGGAGCTCGTGCACCAGGTCTTCGACCGTCTTCGCCGTCACCGTCATCCCGTGGATCCGGCCGCCGTCGTCGACGCCGAACAGGATGAAGCCGCCGCTGCCGTTCAGCATGGCGCAGGCGGTCCGCGCGCCCTCGGAGCGCTGGCCGGTGGTGAGCTTGAACTCGATCTGCGGCGATTCACCGCCAGACGTCAGGGCGTCGAGCTCGGCGACGGTCATCGGTGGCTTGCGGCGGAGGGAAGTCGTGGCGAGCCGGATGAAGCCTGTATTCTACATTTTAGACATCCGAAGCGCCATGGGGCCGTCGCACGGCCGCATTGCCCGATGGGCGGGGCGGGAGATAACGTTCCGCATGGGCGCGAAACCTTTCGCGACCCGGTTCCGTTCAACACGGCCATGACCGACCCGACCCCCAAGCCGGTGCCGCTGGAGCAGACGCGGCAACGGATCGTAGAGCAGCTCTGCGACCACTACGCCGCCGAGAACCTCACCGACGAGGCGCTCGAGGACCGGCTGACCAGGGCCTACGCCGCCACCAGCGTGGCCACGCTGCAGGAGCTGGTGGCCGACCTGCCGGTGCAGTCCGCCACCGCCGCCGCGTCGCCGTCCACCGCGGTGGCCACGGCGCGGGCCGACACGGTGGCCGACAAGCAGGTGATCCTGGCCGTCATGGGCGGCACCGAGCGCAAGGGGATGTGGACGCCGCCGCGCCACCTGAGCGTGGTGACGGTGATGGGCGGCGCCGAGCTCGACTTCCGCGAGGCGCGCTTCGGGCCGGGGGTGACGGAGGTGACCTGCTTCGCGTTCATGGGCGGCGTGCACCTGGTGGTGCCTCCCGGCGTGCACGTGGAGATGAACGGCTTCGCGCTGATGGGCGGCTTCGGCACGCGCGGCAGCGCCGACCCGCCGACGGATCCGGACGCGCCCGTGCTGCGCATCGGCGGGATCGCGATCATGGGCGGCGTGGACCTGGAGATCCGCTATGCCGGCGAGAAGGAGCGCGACGCCCGCGCCCGCGAGCGGCTGGCCCGGCGCGAGGCACGCCGCCTGTCGCGCGGCGGGTGACGACGCGGGACGATCGTACTGACTTCGGGGTGGAGTACTGGTGCGTCCGACCCGATTGCGTGCTGCCGCGGTGATAGATCCTTCGGCCTGCAAGCTCTTGCACAGACGCTGATTACGGTCTGGCCGGCCTCAGGATGACGTCGGCCGTCGGGTTGGATTGGGCGCATCAACCGAATTCTTTTCCAGGAACGAGAAACGCCGCCTCCCCGCGGAATCGAGGGAGGCGGCGTTCCGTCGTTGCTGCGTGGGCGCTACGGGTTCAGGCGCCGGTGGCGGATGTCGGACTGGCCGGAGGCGACGCCCGCACCGACGCCGAGGCCGAAGAGGATGGCCGTCCCCGCGCCGAAGAAGGGGATGAAGGCCACCGCCACCCCGCCCAGGATGGCCGCGCCCGCGCCGGCGAGCACCGGGGCCGCGCCGCTCTGCGCGGCGTCGACGAACGCCAGCTTCTTGCGGGTGAACAGGCGTGCCTGGACGTATCCGTAGGCCGACGCGGCGAGCGCGCCGCCGACAACCAAGAGTTCGAGCATCGGTCCGCTCCTGTGTGGTATCGCGTTGCTTCCGGACCACCCCTACGGGCCGCGGGAGGACGGGGTTTCAGCTTTCTACCCGCATCTCCCTGAGCCGTTTCGCCCGCGCCGCGGCTCAGAACATGTCGCTGGAGCCGAAGCTGAACCCGCCGCCGCCCTTCCCCTTCGACGGGCGCTCGGGCCGGGCGCGCGCGTAGGTGCCGGTGTCGGCGCGCGAGATCTTGCGGTGCGCGGCCAGCCCCTCCAGCAGCAGCTCGGCGGCGGCCACGGTCAGCCCCATGTCGCCGGCGTGGAACATCCCCGCGTCCTGGAGCGCCTCCACCAGCCCGGGCACGCCCTCCAGCCCCGCCAGGCACGCCTCGGCCGACGCGCCGTCGCTGATCTGCAGCACGCCGCCGCGGTCGAAGTGCTCGATCACCGAGTCCAGCAGGTCCACGTCCCAGATGCGGTCGAAGATGTCGCGCGCCGCGGCGGCGATCAGGTCGCGGGCGATGGTCTCGGCGCCCTGCAGCTCGCCCTCGTACTCCAGCTCCATCTTCCCGGTGATGGAGGGGAGCGAGGCGTACACGTCGGCCACGCGCGGGACGATCTCGCCCTCGCCGGCCGACAGGGCGCGGCGCTCGGCGTTGGAGACGGCGGTCTCCATCACAGAGATGGGCATGCGCTGGCTGACCCCGCTGCGCCGGTCCACGCGCTTGTCGTCGCGCGCCAGGAAGGCCACGCGCTCGATCAGCTCGGCGATGAACGGCGGCACCTCCACGGGCACCCCGTCGCGCACCGTCCACGCCTCCTGCGCGGTGATCTCCATCCCCTCCTCCGGCGTCTTCGGATAGTGGGTCGAGATCTCGGCGCCGATGCGGTCCTTGAGCGGGGTGATGATCTTGCCGCGCGCCGTGTAGTCCTCGGGGTTGGCGCTGAACACCATCATCACGTCCAGCGGGAGCCGGACGGGGAAGCCCTTGATCTGGACGTCGCCCTCCTGCAGGACGTTGAACAGGCCCACCTGCACCTTGCCGGAGAGGTCGGGCAGCTCGTTGATGGCGAAGATCCCCCGGTTCGCCCGCGGCAGGAGGCCGAAGTTGATGGTGAGCTCGTCGGAGAGGAGATGTCCCCCGCGGGCGGCGCGGATAGGGTCCATGTCACCGATCAGGTCCGCGACGGTGACGTCGGGCGTCGCGAGCTTCTCCACGTAGCGCCGGTCGCGGCCGATCCACTCGATGGGCGCGTCGTCGCCGTGCTCCAGCACCTGCAGCTTGCCGAAGCGGCTGATGGGCGCGAACGGGTCGTCGTTCACCTCGCTCCCCGCAAGCACGGGGATGGTCTCGTCCATCAGCTCCACCAGCTGGCGCAGGATGCGGCTCTTGGCCTGTCCGCGCAGGCCCAGGAGGATGAAGTTCTGCCGGGCGAGCACCGCGTTGACGATGGAGGGCACCACCGTGTCCTCGTAGCCCACGATGCCCGGAAACAGCGGCTGCCCGCAGCGCAGCCGGTTGATGAGGTTCTCGCGCAGCTCCTGCTTGACGCTGCGCGTGCGGTAGCCGCTTTCGCGGAGGTCACCGAGTGTGGCGGGGCGCTGGGTCATGCTCTGCTCGCCTGGCGTGGTGGTCGAACGCGGGTGCATCTGGAAGATGCACCCGCGCGCGCCCCAGCGGTAGACGAGGCGCGCGATGCTGTCGGCCCATGGGGACGCGCCAGCCTCGCGCTCTGCCGGTCGGCCGTCACGGGATGGAATCCACCCCCACGACGGTGACGGTCCGGGTCGGCACGCCAGTCGCGCTGATGGTCAGCCGGATGGAGTCGAACGGGGAGCCGAGGCTGGTGAAGACCACCAATCCCGTCCGATGCCTCACGAACGATTCCTGCGGGAAACGACACGTCCATGAGCACAAGGCGCGGTAGCTCGATTCCTTGAACCCGCCACTCCAGGTCTGCGGCGTCGAACCGTCTGCCGCTGCGGTGGCGAGCACCTCGGTCGGGTTGCCGAGGCGATCGGCCACGATCACCGCCAGCGAGTCGACGAAGCGGCGCGTGCGCGTCCAGGATCCTGCGGTCGTGATGGCGGAGTATTTCCGCAGCACGACCTCGTCTCCCGACAACACGCGGTACGCCCTCGACGCCGAATAAGACCCGTATGGATAATCATTGGCCGAGTTCATGTCGCTCTCGGAGCGGAGGGCGAGCACTTCGATGTGATCGGGCGCGCCCGGCGACACCTCCAGCCGGGACGAGTCGCCGACGGCGCGGCCGTCGGGAAGGGTGGCGCTCACGTCGACGCGGAATGCGGGGACGAACACGGAGGGCAGGCCGAAGTCGTGCGGGATCTCCTCGACCACGGGGCGGGCGGGAAGCGGCACGGTAGCGCGCGCGAACCCATCCGGGCCGGTGAGCGCCGAATCCACTCCGCTGGCCTGGGGGTCCCGTTCGCGCCAGCCGAACACCACCGGAACGCCGGGAACAGGGGCGCCATGCTCGTCGACGACCGCAAACTCGTACTGGACCTGGCCACCTGCGACGTACGGCCCGGCCGCCGGTCCGAATACCCAGCGAAACTTCGTGCGGTGGACGACGACCTCCAGGCGGTCCTCGATCGCTCCCGCATGTCCTGTCAGCCACACCCTTCCTTCCCGGTGCGGATGCAACTCGAAGCGGCAGGGACTGTGGTACCGCACGGAGAGGACGGTCGAGTCGGTCGTGAGGGTGAGCGGGACGATGCCGCAGAGGTTCTCCCCCGCCGCGTTCGCCATCGAGACAGTCAGTATGGGCGTGATCAGGTTCCATGTGTCCAGCCGCAGGCCGTACCAGAACGTGGGGACGAACAAGACATCGAAACGGAACCAGTCGCCCTCGAGGTGGAGATAGTGCACCTCGGCGCCCCCGGCCGGTGCGACGACCACCGGCAGCGTCGTCTGCAGCGCGAACGACGCCGCGGTGATCCCGGCGGTGCCGGCCGCAACTCCCGTCACCACGCCGGTGACCGAGTCTACCTCGGCGACATCGGGGCGGCTGGAGGAGAAGCGAACGCGCACCCCCGCGAGCGGCTGCCCGTGCGCGTCGAGCACGGAGGCGGTGAGCGTGGCCGTCTGCCCGAGCCGCAAGGCCACGGAGTCGGGGGTGACGCGGATCTCCGCGGGAGCGGTCCGGGCGGGGCCCGTGGGTGCGTCCTCGCATGCGGCGCCGGCCAGCATCAGCACCGCCAGGGTGACGGGAAAGATTCGGCGTGACATGGCGGCCTCCTTTCGTCACGTAGTCGACCTGCACCGTGGCGCATCGCGATGCCGCGGATGTTCCCGATCAGAAATCTGCGCGATGTGCGCGGGGGAGGGTGTGGGCTGAACTCCGCGTCTCGCTACAGGGCTAGTCCTTCACGTACCCGGACTGCTCCGGACAGCGGCGTCCGGCTCCGAGGAGCGAAGAAGAAGAGAACCGCGGCGGACACCGAGGTGCCGCCGCGGTCACGTGACGCCAAAGCGCCGGCGCGGAGGATCGCTACAGATGGAATCCACGCTCACCACCATGACCACTCCGCGACGGCCGCCATGCGGCTCAGCCCGGAACGACGATGGCCACGCCGTCGGGGCGGGACTCCATGCGCGGGATGATGGAGGGCACCGGCGCGTCCGCCAGCGCGGCGCGCAGCTCGTCCCACGACGCGAACTCGGCCAGGCGCGCGAGGGTGTGGACGGTGGGCGGCAGGAGCTTCATCTCCCCCGCGCGGAAGCGGGCGGCGGCGTCGGCGGGGCGCAGCCAGAGGGCATCCGTCATCTCCGCGTCGTGCACGTCGCAGACGGCGGCCTCGGGCGCGCGCGCGGCGAAGAAGCGCGTGTCGTAGCGCCGCGGCTCGGGGAGCGGGGTGATCCAGTGGGCGATGTACACCAGCGCGTCGCCGCTCAGCCGCAGCCCGTTCCCCACCGCCACGTCGCGCAGGCCGACGACGTCGTTCAGCAGCGCGCGGCGCGCCACCTCCAGGCTGTGCGCCGCGTCGGCGTGCGGCGCGCCCACGTTGTCGGGCCGCGCGAGCAGGATCCCCGTCTCCTCGAACGCCTCGCGGATTGCGGCGAGGACGTAGCCCAGCGCCTCCGCCGGGTCGCCGATCCCCAGCCGCCGCGCCCACTCCTCCGGCGACGGGCCGTCCATCCGGTCGGCCGCCTCGCCGCTGCGGTCGCGCGCGTCCACCACGCCGCCGGGAAAGACCCACGCGTCGGCCGCGAAGCCGCTGCGGCGGTGCCGGCGCAGGAGCAGCGCCTCGATCCCCTCCGCGCCGTCGCGCAGCAGCACCACCGTGGCCGCCGGGCGCGGCGGCGCGGGGACGAGCGACGCGTCCTCCACCTTCTCCGCGAACCCCGGCGGCAGCGCGTCGGCGGGGATGACGAAGGTGTTGGGGTCGTCGGTGGCGCGGCGCGCGGCGCCGGCCGCGGAGCGCGGGCGTGGGTCCGTCACGGGAGTCACAATCTCCAGGATACGTTTCGGCGATGGGCGGGAAGGTAGCCCACGGCAGGCACGAAGCAAGGCCGCCGGGGCGCTTGCCCCGGCGGTGATCGCCTGCGGGCCGCCGCCGGATCGCGCGGGGAGCACCGTGGCCGAAAGTTGGCCCTCGCGCGGGCGCGCGCGTATCCGGACTGTCCCCATCCCGCGTGGGGAGTTGGGATCTTTCCTGCGGGAGTTGTCGTTTAAGGAGCAGTCCCTACATGTGGCGTCCCCTTCGGCCGCATCCGTTTCTGGTGACCGATTCTCCCACACGCCAGTCTGGGATGGAGACGCGATCTCCGTCTCGCTCACCGGTCCCGCGGCGTTGATGCGGAGAGGGCGTCAGGAGCGTAGGTTGACGGATCGTCATGACGCATCTCCACGCAACGTCTGCCGTTCCGCCGGTAGTTCATGCCTGAACGACCGAGGTGCGGCCGGATCGGCAGTCCTTTGGATCTTGTTGCCAAGTGTATATTACAGGCGTGTTTACGAGGATGGAAACGGTGGTTTGCGGGTACCGGAGACGTGGCAGGGGAAATGCCTGTTGCCGGCACTCAGCAGCCGGCCCCTTCCGGGCCGGCACCCGATGAAAGGATAGAGGAATGAGCGAGCGAACGACGCTGCCGGTGCTCCCCCTGCGGGAGACGGTGGTATTCCCCGGGACCGCCGTGCCGATCTCGGCGGGGCGCCCGGGAACGCTGCAGGCCATCGAGGCCGCGCTGGCGGGCGACCGCCGCATGCTGGCCGTGGCCCAGAAGGAGAACCGCGACGAGGTGGAGCCCGAGAACCTCTACTCCGTGGGCACCGTGGTGCGCATCGCGCAGGTGCAGCGCGGGGGCGGGGGGGTGCAGCTGCTGATCCACGGCGAGCACCGCGCGCTGGCGCTGCAGTACGTGGACGGCGAGCGCGGCCTGACCGCGCACCTGCGCGAGATGCACGACCTGGCGCCGGTGAACGCCGAGGACCCGGCCTTCATCGCCCTGTACCGCGAGCTGCGCGACCGCGCGGCCGAGCTGGGCAAGCGCCGCGGCATCCCGCCCGAGATGCTGCAGCAGTTCATGGACGGCATCCAGGAGCCCGGCCAGTTCGCCGACCTGGTGGCGTTCTACGTGGAGATGAACACCGAGGCCAAGCAGAAGCTGCTCGAGGT
>DASUYB010000104.1 GCA_036377595.1 Longimicrobium sp.
AGTGCGAGAGTGCGAGAGTGCGAGAGTGCGAGAGTGCGAGAGTGCGAGAGTGCGAGAGTGCGAGAGTGCGAGAGTGCGAGAGTGCGAGAGTGCGAGAGTGCGAGAGTGCGAGAGTGCGAGAGTGCGAGAGTGCGAGAGTGCGAAGGTGCGAGAGTGCGAAGGTGCACGGATACTCTCGCACTTTCGCACCTTCGCACCTTCGCACCAGGTGTCACCGGTGTGGCGCCCTTCGTGCAAATCCCAGACGGCGGGAGGCGCGGATGCGCCTCCCGCCATCCTTTTCACCGCATGATCAGCCGATGAACGTGCATTCGCTCCGCCGCCGCGCCGTCCTGGTGGCGCTCCTGCTCGTCTCCGCCTGCGCCACCGCGGGACAGAACGACGCCGGCACCGCCTCCTCGGGCGCGCGCCCGCGCACCACGGTGGTGGTGCGGAACACCAACTTCAGCGCCTTCACCATCTACGCCGTCAACGGCACCGAGCGCCGCCGCCTGGGCGTGGTGCAGCCCGCGTCGTCGGCCACCTTCGTCATCCCCGCGGGGATGGTGGTGGGCGTCAGCAACATGCGCTTCGTGGCCGACCCCATCGGCAGCGACGCCGTCTCCAGCACCTACAATCTCCCCGTGAACGAGGGGGATACGCTGGAATTGACGATCAACTAGGTGCGAGAGTGCGAAAGTGCGAAGGTGCGAGAGTACCCTGCGCACTCTCGCACCCTCGCACTTTCGCACCCTCGCACTCTCCTCAGAGGCGGATGCGCACGCCCACGTCGCCGCGCACGTAGCTGGCGTCGCCGTGATGCACCCAGCTGACGCCGGGGGTCAGCGACAGCGGTCCGAAGCCGAAGCCCAGCCCGGCGCCCACCTCCACGCCCGTGCTCCAGCCGTCGTCGATGCTCGTGGCGGTGCCCGACACCTCCAGGTTGTGCACCACCACGCCGCCCTTGATCCACGGATCGATGGGGATCAGCGGCGTGGGGATCCCCACGCGCACCCCCGCGTCGAAACCGCTGTCCTTGAACTCGCCGCTCGAGCCCTCGGCGTCGAACTGCGCGTAGCTGTAGCCGCCGTAGATGCCGATCACCGGGATGGCGTGGTAGGTCACGCTGCCGCCCACGGTGAAGCCGGGGTTCGCGGCGTCGTTGAAGTCGCCCTGCGGCAGCGCCACGCCCGCGCGCGCCTCGAAGGAGAACGGCGTGATGTGCGGGATCTGCGCGCGCGCCGGGCCGGCCAGCAGCGCCACGCCCGCCAGGGCGGCAATGCCGACGGAAAGCTTCTTCATCTCCATCCCTCCTCAGGAGTCGTCAGTCAGGGTGATACAGCCGCGCCGGCGAAACCCTCTGCCGGCGCGGCAGCACGATAACGCCCGCCGCGGCGGACGCGAAAGGAGAACGCAACCGCGCCGCCGCGGGTTTCATCTTCTTCCACGATTCCGTCGCGGACAGGGCACCGATGGATCTCACGCAGAGGCCGCAGAGGTCGCAGAGGAGTAGTGTCGATCCCTCTGCGACCTCTGCGGCCTCTGCGTGAGATTCTCTTCTTCGTTCGATCAGATCCGGATGTGAAGCCCCACCTGCACGTAGGCCCACTGGTCGTTCTGCACCGTGCTGAACCCCACCTGCGGCGTGAGCGCGACGGGAACGCGGGGGATGCCGATCTCCGTCCCCACGCCCACCTCGAACCCCGTGGCCTGGTCGCCGGTGAGCACCTGGCCGCCGTCCGTCTCCGCCTTTCCCCGCTTGTAGACCAGGCCGCCGCGCACGAAGGGCGTGTACGGGCCGATGGGGCTGAACGTCAGCCGGATCCCGCCCTCCCAGCCGTAGAACGAGAGGTCCACGCTGTCCGCCCCGGCCGCGTTGGCGCGCTGCCACTCGTAGCCGCCGTAGATGGAGACCAGCGGGGTGATGCGGAAGATCACGTCGCCGCCGATGGCCAGCCCCGTCTGCTCGTCGTCCGCCGTCGTCGCGACGGGCGCCGCCACGCCGATGCGCGGCTCGATGGAGAACGGCGTCACCTGCGCCCGCGCGGCCGCGGGAAGCGACAGGGCGGCGGCCAGCGCCAGCAGCCCCGCGAGGGTCCTCTTCATGGGTGGGTGTCGAGGGGAGGGGACGAGACGATGCGACGGGGACTGGCGGCACGATACACCCCGCCACGCCGCGTGGAAAGGGAGATCTCCCCTGGAACGCGTCCGGCCCCCCAAAAGTGCGAAAGTGCGAAAGTGCGAGGGTGCGAAGGGTACTCTCGCACTCTCGCACTCTCGCACTTTCGCACCTAGCTGATCGTCAGCCAGGGGCGATCGGGCAATCAGAACTTGATGCCCGCGCGCACGCCGAACACCGGGTCGGCGCCCGGGTTGTCGACCCACTCCACCGTGCCGCCCAGGAAGAAGCGGTCGAAGTTCACGTCCGCGCCGCCGCGGATCCCGAAGTCGGTCTCGGTTTCGCTCCCCTCGCCCAGGATGGGGTCGTCGATGCTGAAGCGGGTGATGACCAGCGCGGGGATCACGAACGGCGTCAGCGTCAGGCTCTGGTCGCCCAGCGGCAGGGTGGCGCCCAGCCCCACCCCGATCGGCACCTGGATGACGTCCACGTCGCCCTGCGAGGCGAAGTCGGCGCGGACGTTGGGGCAGATCGACAGCGAGGGCGACGCCGCGGCGATGTAGGGCGTGAGGTCGAACGCCGCGCCGGCGCGGAAGGTGGTCAGGTCGTCGTCGTCGTCGCTGGCGAAGAGGACCCCGCCGTTGAGGGAGAGCGGCCCGTTGAAGTTGAACGATCCCTCCACGCCGAACTGGTCGACGTCGGGCGGGAAGTTCGCCACCCCGTGGATCTCGCCCTGGTTGTCGTGCGTGGGGAAGCCGGCGCACACCTGGGCGCTGGCCGCGCCCGCAGTCGCCATCACCGCCATCGCGGCCAGGACGCCGCACGTCGTCTTCTTCATCTTCATCCTTGTTTTCCTCCGTGAGAGGTCGTGCTCCAGGAATGCCCCGCACCGTGCCGCCGCGGGGCGCCCGCCGGGAGCGCCGGAAACATGCCCGCCTCCGGCACGCGCGTCAACACGCGCCGGAAGCGGACGGCGGACGAATCGCAAATCCCATGCGCATATATACTTGGTCGAGGAACATGTGTAGTATGACAGGGGGTCTCGACGGGACAATTCGCGGGGAACGCATCCCGGCGGCGTCCGCCGGAAGGGGCAAGGGCGTCCACGGGCGAGGGCGTGCGCGCCTCTTGCGTAGCCCATGTGCGGGCGTAGTGTTGTACCAACCCCGTACGTCTGCGCCGGACGCCCACACCGCACTGAACCCGCCCCGGGCCTGTCGCCCGCCGGCCGGCGGCGCACCCCACCGAACCCGATGAACGGACCCACGCACCTGGACGGCGCCGGCCTGCGCGGCGCGCTGCTCACCGCCAACGAGTACGTGCAGCGTCACCGCGCCGACCTGAACCGCATCAACGTGTTCCCCGTCCCCGACGGCGACACGGGAACCAACCTGGCGCTCACCGTAAGCTCCATCGCCGACCGGCTGCGCGGCGGCAGCGAGTCGTCGCTCTCGGCCGTGGCGCGGCAGGCCTCCGAGGCCGCCATCATGGGCGCCCGCGGCAACTGCGGGATGATCCTGTCGCACTTCCTGCTGGGCTTCAGCGACGCCATCGGCGAGCGCGCGCGCATCGGCGTGAGCGAGTTCGGCGACGTGCTGCGCAAGGCGAGCGAGCACGTGTACCGCGCGCTGGAAAAGCCGGTCGAGGGCACCATGATCACCATCATGCGCGCCATCGCCGACGAGGCCGAGCGGCTGCAGCACGGCGACTTCGTGGTGCTCTTCGAGCGGCTGCTGGTCAAGGCGCGCGAGGCGCTGGCCAGCACCCCCGACCTCCTCCCCGCGCTGAAGGCCGCCGGCGTGGTCGACGCCGGGGCGAAGGGCTTCGTCCACCTGCTCGAGGGGATCTCCTCCTTCGTCGCCGGCGATCCCCTCGTCGCGCTGGACGAGGCGCCCGAGTGGGAGGCCGAGCCCGCGTTCGCCGCCGCGGCGGTCGAGTATCCCACCGGGGAGGAGAACTTCCGCTTCTGCACCGAGGCGCTGGTGCGCGGCGCGAAGATCCCCGAGGCCGACGCGGTGCGCGCGGTGCTGCGCGAGAAGGGCGACTCGCTGGTGGTGATCCGCACCGCCGACCTGCTCAAGGTGCACATCCACACCGACGAGCCCGACGACGTCTTCGCCTATCTCCGCACGCTGGGGCGGCTGGCCACGCACAAGGCCGAGGACATGCGCGCCCAGCACGCCACCGTCGAGCGCGCGGCCGCGGCCGGGCACATGACGCTGGCGCGGCGCCCGGTCTCCATCGTCGCCGACACCGCCTGCGACCTCCCCGACGAGATCGTGCGCGCGCACGGCATCCACCTGGTCCCCCTCTCCCTCGTCTTCGGCGACCGGGTGCTGCGCGACCGCTTCGACATCACCGCCGACCAGTTCGCCGAGGAGCTGAAGAACGGCGCGCATCCCGGCACCTCGCAGCCGCCGCCGGCGCTCTTCCTCGACGCCTTCCGCCGCGCCGCCGACGAGGGCGAGGCGGTGATCGGCATCATCCTCTCCTCCGGCCTCTCCGGCACCTTCGCCAGCGCGCAGGCGGCGGCGAAGCAGCACAGCCACGACTCCGTCCGCGTCCACCTCTTCGACAGCCGCGGCGGCTCGGTGATGCAGGGGTTGCTGGCGATCAAGGCCTCGGAGCTGGGCGAGCTGGGGTGGGCGCCGGAGAAGATCGTGGGCGAGCTGGAGCGGATCCGCGCGCGCACGGGGATCCTGGTGGTGCTCGACACCTTCGAGCGCGCGCTGGCCTCGGGGCGCGTCGGCCGGGGTCGCGCGTGGCTGGGGAGCATCCTCGACATCAAGCCGATCCTCGAGGTCGACGACGCGGGCAAGCTCAATCCCGTCGCCAAGGTGCGCGGGAAGAAGCAGGTGCTGGGGAAGATGATGGAGCTCCTGGCCAGGCGCGTGCCGAAGGACGCGAAGAAGGTGCGCTTCGGCGTCTTCCACGTGGCCATCCCCGAGATCCTCGACGAGGTGTCAACGGAGCTGCGCGCGCGCTACGGGGAAGACGTGGAGATCCTGACCGCGCCGGGGACGCCGATCATCGCCACGCACGCGGGCGAGGGGGCGTGGGGGCTGTCCTGGATGATCGAGGACTGACGCCGTCGCGATTCGCGGCGGCGGTGGAGTGAAACGCGGCGGGCCGTCCGATCGTCACACTCGTGGATGACGTCCGGACGGCCGCCGCGGCGCGGGAAGCAATCGACCGCACGGGGCGTGCGACTTGCAAAGCACGCCTCCATACCCGTCCAGACGAACCCGCAACACCCCGCCGCAGGGGCGCGTCCGCCGCCCATGCCGCGCGGCGCCCCGACCCTGGGAGGCGGTCATGTACGTCCTGGTGCAGCACTACATCTCCGACCCGGTGACGTTCTGGTCCGACGTGCGCTACGCCGTCGGCGCGCTCCCCCCGCACCTGCGGCTGCATCACGTCTTTCCCACCCCCGACGGCACGCACGCCGTCTGCCTGTGGGAGGCCGAGTCGGTGCGCGACGTGAAGGCCTTCATCGAGACGTACGTGGGCCACGTGAGCCGCAACCTCTACTTCCAGGTGGAGAACCGCGACTCCATCGCCCTCCCCGGCGACCTGGTGCTCCCCGAGCCGCAGACGCAGGCCTCCGCCGCATAGCCGTGGCGGGGCGGGATCGATAGACTGACGCGGAGGCGTGGAGGAACGTGGCGGGGACGCCGCGCGCTCCGCGTCCTCCGCGTCTCCGCGTGAGGCCTTCTTTTCTTTCGATCGAGACGGAACCGCAGACGATGAGCGACGGCGGCGAGGCGCGCAGGATCACCCGGTCGACCTTCGAGATCCGCCCCGCGGACGGCGGCCCGCCCCTGCGCGGCGACGTGCGCGTGGCGGAGGGGACGAAGCCGAAGAGCGCGGTGGTGATCGTGCACGGCTTCAAGGGCTTCCGGGAGTGGGGCCCGTGGCCGCCGCTGGCCCGCGCGCTGGCGCTGCGCGGCTTCGCGGCGGTGAGCTTCGACTTCAGCCACAACGGCGTGGGCGACGACGGCGAGTTCTCGCGGCTGGACCTGTTCCGCGAGAACACGCAGACGCGCGAGCTGGACGAGATCCGCGCCGTCGTCTCCGCCCTGGAGGATGGGTCGCTGACGGGGAAGCGCGTCCGCCGCATCGGCCTGCTGGGCCACTCGCGCGGCGGCGGGGGATCGGTGATCGTGGCGGCGGAAGACGATCGGGTGAACGCGCTGGTGACCTGGGCGGCCATCGCCGACATCCCCGGGCGCTGGACGCAGGCGCAGGTGGCCGCCTGGCGCCGCGGCGACGACGTGGCCATCGAGAACGTGCGCACCAAGCAGATGATGCCGATCGGCCCGGAGTACTGGGTGGACCTGCAGCAGAACCGCGAGCGCCTCGACATCGCCGCCGCGGCCGCGCGCGTGGCGGTTCCCTGGCTCATCGTCCACGGCGACGCCGACACCTCGGTGCCGGTGGACGACGCCCACGCGCTCTTCGCCGCCGCGGGCGACAACGCCGAGCTGATGGTGATGGAGGGCACCGACCACGTGTTCGGCGTCCGCCACCCGTACGGCGGTCCCAGCGACGACCTGCGCACCGCCGCCGAGGCCACGCTGGAGTGGTTCGACACGCATCTTGCGTAGGCGTTCGAACGTTCGTTCCAGAGAGGGTAGACAAGGCGGGGCGCGCCTGCTATCGTATCGCCCCGGCCGCACCCGAACGTGTGAAACGATCCCCGAGAACCGCTGGCGGAGCACCCATATGCCGTACGTGATCGCCGAACCCTGCATCGGCACGAAGGACGCGAGCTGCGTGGAGGTCTGCCCCGTGGACTGCATCTACGAGGCGGACGACCAGTACTACATCAACCCCGACGAGTGCATCGACTGCGGGGCGTGCGAGCCGGAGTGCCCGGTGCAGGCCATCTTCCCCGACACCGACGTGCCGCCGGAGTGGACCAGCTACATCGAGAAGAACCGCGCTCTGTCGGACAAGTAGGCGGGGGTGTGCGACGCAAACCGGCCGCGGCGAGAGATCTCCTCGCCGCGGCCGGTTTCGTTTACAGAAAACTGAGGGGCCTCACGCAGAGGAGCAGAGGAAGCGGAGAACCGATCGGTTTCTCTGCTGCCTCTGCTCCTCTGCGTGAGACCCTTTTCAGGATCCAGGCGATGCGGTCAGCGGTGCCGGGTGCGGCGGCCGAGGACCATGTCGGCGTAGCCGTTGTCGGGGTCGCCGCCACGCTTCAGCACGCGGTCGACGGTGCCGGGGCCGCGGTTGTACGCGGTCAGCGCCAGCTCGGTGTCGCCCTCGTACTTGTCCATCAGCTCGCGCAGGTAGCGGAAGCCGATGCGCAGGTTGAGTTCCGGGTCGCGCAGCTGCCGCTGCGTCACGCCGCGCTTGAACAGCCGCGCGGTCGACGGCATCAGCTGCGTCAGGCCGATGGCGCCCACGGGGCTGGTGGCGCTGTTGCGGAAGCCGCTCTCGGTGCGCACCAGGCCGAACGCGACCTCCGCCGGGATGCGGTTGGCGGCGGCCGCGGCCGTGATGGCGCTGGCCAGCGACGGCGACACCTTGTAGCCGCGGTCGCGGTACTTGCCGGCCAGCTCCTCGGCCGTGCGGTTGCGCTCGCTGCGCGCCTTCTTGACCGACGACTCCGCCTTCTTCGCGGTGCGGCGCGACTCGGCCGCCTCCTTCAGCGCCACCCGCGCGGGCGGGGCCACCACGACGGGCGACATCACCTGCACGGGCGCGGTCTGGAAGCGTCGGGCCATCTCGGCCAGCGAGCCCGGCGCGCCGTCGTGCAGCGCCTTCCCCGAGCCCACCGCCACCACCTGCATTCCCGCCACCGCCAGCAGCACCGCCTGCAGCGGGCGCGAGCGGAGGAGCGAGCGCGTGTCGTTACGAAGCCGCGTGCGCCTGCGCGCAGGGGGGTTCGCAGCTTTCTTCATCGGAATAGGATGTCTCCTGTCTACGCAAGCAAAGATGCGGCGCCAGGCCAGCCGCCGCACCACGCCGTTTCGGCATTCAACATTGCCTATCATGATAAAACCCGTAACGCGTTGTGTCAACCCTACTTAGCGATTTGATACGTCCGTTCACCGCGAAAATCCGCATCAACTCTGCACTTCCGGCCCGGTGATCCGTATGTTTATCGCAGTGGGGCGACCGAACACGCACCGAATAAGTAGCAGAATACCATGGATCAAAGCATCTGCCGGTCCATTGCTTCGCATATGACGTCCGTACCGGAAACATCATGCGAATTGCACGGCCGGCGACGCGAGACGGACCTCGAGCTGCGGGGGGATGAAGATGCGCGGAGCCGCACGGCCGAAGCGTCGGAATTCCGGGCGGTGGAAGGGGATCAGGGCGGGGATGGGGAGGCGTGTGGGGACGAAACGACACGGGCGCGGACGCCCCGATTGGGACATCCGCGCCACGTCTTCCGCGCACTCTTCTTCGCGGACCGGATCGCGTGCGGCTAGAACCCCGCGGCGCGAAGATGCTCCAGGTCCAGGTCCACTGCAGCCGGTGAGTGCTCGGGCCTCTTGGCCCTCGGATGCGCCGGTACGTCGTGGCGCTGGCGGACGAGGGTGAGGCTGGCCACGATGGCTGCTACGGCCACGAGACTGACACCCAAGGTGCGGATAAGCGCCTCCCACATGGAGGATGAACGCAGCGCATCGGACGAGGCGCCACCGGTACGTTAAGCAGCTTGCGTGCCCAACGCGGTCCTGACCCTGTAACGTCTGAAACCACAATTCCATGACAGCTTCGCGACGGCGTTTTTCCGCGTCGGGATTGGACTTCCGCACCGGCGCGAAGGGGGCTGAGTGCCCTCTGGGGAGGACGGTGGGCGCGGGATGGACGGCCTTGCCGGCTGCTGCAATGTCGTGCATCTTGCGCGACCTGTGATTTCAGCAATGTGAAGGGGGCGGATGAGCGAGACGGCACGCGACCCCGAGGGCCGGTTCGAGCTGCGGGCGCCCGCCGGGTGGCAGGCGGCGCCCGACGAGGACGGCGACGGGCTGGAGGTGTGGAGCGACGAGGGGGCGGGAACGCTGCACCTGATCTCGTTCGCGCCCGGGGACGACGACTTTCCCGACCCCGGCGAGGAGCTGTACGCGTTCCTGGCCGAGCAGGACGTGGAGCTGGAGGAGGACGAGGTCGACGACGTGCCGCTGGAGGGCGGCGCGGAGATGGCGCTGTGCGAGTACCTGACCGAGGACGAGGAGAGCGGCGAGAGCCTGTTCTGGATCGTCGGGGTGGCGGCCGCGCCGGGGCGCCTGGTCTTCGCCACGTACTTCTGCCCCGCGGGCCAGGAGGCGCGCGAGCGCGAGGCCGTGCGCGAGGCGCTGGGGACGCTGCGGATCCTGGGCGCGGGGGAGATCGGGGGGGAGTAGAGGGGGGTGGGTACGTGTTGCCGGCATCGGCGCTCTCGCCGGCGCGGCGCCCTCTCCGGCTCGCCTAGGCTCGCCACCTCTCCCGTACCGGGAGAGGTAGGGGTGAGGACGTCCGCGCGGGTGACATGGATTCGCGCGGACGCGGAGTGGCCCCCTCCCCCGGCACCTCCCCCGCTGCCCAGGGGAGGGGAGAACTCAGCGCGGCGTCAGCACTTGCGTGAGGGATGCGCGCCCGGAGGGCCGGGACACCACCGCGCGCGCACCGTCGCCGCGTCAGGCGCGGATGGCCGGCGCGGTGGGGGCCCGGCGCCGTTGGCCACAGTTGTATCGTGGCCTACGGCGCGCGCAGCCCGTTTGGGCGTCTCAGCGCCCAACACGCCCGAATCCGCTGTTCAATCAGTTGAGTAGGCATCCTCACGACTGGAGGGACGAACATGGGGTTGAAGGTGGGGGACCGCGCGCCGGACGTGACGCTGCCGTCGCACGAGGGCGAGCAGACGCAGTTGTCGTCGCTGTGGCAGGACGGGCCGGTGGCGCTGCTGTTCTTTCCGCTGGCGTTCAGCAGCACCTGCACCGAGGAGCTGTGCACCGTGCGCGACGACATCGGCGCGTACACGGGGGTGAACGGGCGCGTGGCGGCCATCAGCGTGGACTCGCCGTACGTGCTGAAGCGCTACCGCGAGGACATCGGCGCCGACTTCCCCTTCCTCTCCGACTTCAACCGCGAGGCCAGCCAGGCCTTCGACGTGCTGCGCACCGCGCCCGTCGGCCCCGGCCTGCTGAACGCCAGCGACCGCGCCGCCTTCGTCGTCGACCGCGACGGGACGGTGAAGTACGCGTGGCACGAGACGCGGCCCTGGCTCCTCCCCCCGTTCGACGAGATCAAGTCCGCGCTCGCATCCGCCTGACGCGATGTCCAGATACGCGATCCCTCATACCAGATCCCGAAAAAGACTTGGCCTCACGCAGAGCAGCAGAGGGAGCAGAGGTGAGTTCTCTGCTGCCTCTGCTGCTCTGCGTGAGGCCAAGTTGTTTCTACGGATCTGATCTCAGCGCGATGCGTCGAGGATCGCTTCCATGTCCGTGGGGGTGAAGTGGTACGCCTCGTTGCAGAAGTGGCAGACCACCTCGGTGTACTCGTTCTCTTCCTCCTCGATGATCCGCCGGATCTCGTCGTGGCCCAGGCTGACGATGCCGCTCTCGAAGCGCTCGCGCGAGCACGGGCAGTGGAAGCGCACGGGATAGCGGTCCAGCAGCTCGAAGCCACCGGGGAAGACGCGCTCCAGCACCTGCTCGGGCGTCACGCCTTCGTGCACCAGCGCCGTGGGATGCGGCAGCGAGGCCAGCGCGCGCTCGATCTGCGCGATCTCGTCGTCGTCGAGCCCGGGGAGGAGCTGCACCAGGTAGCCGCCGGCCGCGTCCACGCTGCCGTCGGGGCGCACGAACACGCCCACCGCCAGCCCGGACGGGCTCTGCTCGCTCTTGGTGAGGTAGTACGCCAGGTCCAGCCCGATCTCGCCGGACTGCAGCTCCACGGTGCCCTGGTAGGTCTCGCGCATCCCCAGGTCGCGGGTGACGGAGAGGTAGCCGGTGGCGCCGACGACGCCCGCCACGTTCAGCTTGCCGTTGACGCTCTGCTCGTGCGCGTGCGGGTTGCCGGCCAGCGCGCGGACCTCGCCGCGGCCGTTGGCGGTGGCCAGGATGCGCCCCGCGGGCCCGCCGCCCTTGATCTCCACGGTGAGCGACTGGTCCTGTTCCTTGAGCGCCGATGCGGCCAGCAGCAGCGCGCCCATGGCCGTGCGGCCCACGGCGGCGCTCACCGCGGGCCAGGTGTCGTGCCGCCGCTGCAGCTCGGCCACCACGCCGGTGGCGTTCAGCGCGAAGGCGCGCACTCGGCCGTCCAGCGCCGTCGCGCGCACCATGTAGTCTCCGCTCAGCGTCATCTTTTCCCTCCAATACGAACCGCGGCCGGAGTGCTGTCGGCCGCGGCGTGAATGCTGGAATCTGTTACAACGAGCGGGGGATGGGGTTCCGCGCGCGGACCTGGCCGCGTCGCGCGGATCGCCCCTCCATCGACGCACCGAGCCCCATCTCCGTCGCCGCGGAGATGGGGCTCGATTGACTTCGATCTCCATCGATCCCGCTCAACCCGTCACCGGCAGGCCTTGCCCTCCCACACCTTCACCCAGCGGCCGCCGCGGTCGGCGGAGATGGCCTCGTACCAGGCGTCGGTGGGGCCGAAGACCTGGATCAGCAGCTCGTTGCCCCCCTTGCCGTTCCAGTTCAGGTAGTCGACCGCGTGCGGCGCACGCTTGGGCACGCGGCGGTAGTCGGCCACCTCGCTGTAGATGGGGTTGTAGCCCGTGCGCTGCTCGTACGCGGCCACGTAGAACACGCTCCACCCTTCCTTGTCGCCCGCTCCCACGGCCAGGTTGTCGCCGGAGAGGAAGGTGGTGGCCATCTCCGCCGTGCCGCCGCGCACCAGGTCCATCGCCTGCAGGTCGCGCTGGGCGCGCGTCCAGCTTCCGGGACGCGGGAGGCCGGCCGTCAGGATCTGCCGCTCGGCGACGAGAGGCGCGTAGCGGCGGATGGGTCCGTCCACCTGCGGCGGGCTGAACTCGCCCACCACGTCGGGCTCCAGCCCCTTGCGGAAGGCCAGGAACTCCTGGTCCGCCGCCGCCGCCGCCACCGTGGTGGCCTGCCCGGCGCCGATCGGCACGCCGCAGCTCGACAGCCCCGCGGGCCCGGCCAGCGTGAACGTCCCCACCTTTGCGCCACGTCGGAAGAGCACGTACTGCGCGTTGGGCGGGAGCACGGCCTGGCGGAAGCGCTGCTCGAACGCCTGCGGCGACACGCCCGCCGGCCGCTGCAGCGCGCGCAGCGAGTCGCCCGAGATCTCGGCCACGGGAACGATGCGGTCCTGCCCCGCGCTGCGCACCACGTGGAAGACCACGTTGCCGCGCGGGAGGCCCAGGTCGGTCTGCTCGGTGGGCGTCGGCGTGCCCGCGGTGGCGCCCTCGGGCGGCGGCGGCTTGACGATGCGGACCTCGGCGCCGCCCCACTGTACCTTTTCGCAGCCGGAGAGACCGGTTAGAATCAGGGCGGCCGCGGCGCAGACGGCGCGGGCTGGCTGTGCGCGCATACACAATCCGGAAGCGTGTTGGAACGGACCGGCGGCGCCCATGGCGCGGCGCCGGTCCGCTGGTTGCGGGGGCCCGCACCAGCAAGGAACCGGCCACCCGACGGCGGCCCGTGGCGCGGTAGCTTAAGGAAATCCCCCGATCCCTGCCAGATGATCGACACCAGCGAGTTCCGCCGCGTGATCGGCCACTTCGCCTCGGGCGTCACGGTGGTCACCACGTGCCGGCCCGACGGCGGCCCGTGCGGCCTGACGGCCAGTGCGGTAGCGTCGCTCTCGCTGCAGCCCACCCTCCTCCTCGTCTGCGTGGAGAAGAGCTCCGACACGCACGCCTGCATCGTGACGAGCGGCTTCTTCGCGGTGAACGTGCTGGCCGAGGGAAAGGGCGAGACGCTGGCCCGCCGCTTCTCGGACACGGACGCGGGGCCGGCGGAGAAGTTCACGGGAATCGCCTGGCGTTCCGAGCGCACCGGCGCGCCCGTGCTCGACGACGCGCTGGCGTGGCTGGACTGCGAGGTGACGGAATCGGTCGAAGCGGGAGACCACACGGTGTTCATGGGCGAGGTGAAGGCGGCGGACGCCGGCGAGGGCACGCCGCTGCTGTACTACCGGGGAGGGTACGGCCGCTTTGTCCCGTGAGCTGATCCGCCGCCTGGCCGCACCCGCGCGCCCGCTGCTGGTGGGCGTGGCGCTGGCCGTGGTCGCCTTCGCCGGCGGCAGCCTGATGCTGTACGAGGCGCGCGGCGCGCTGGCCGCGGCCGGCGGGCTGGTGGCCACCTTCGCGGCGGCGCTGGCGGCGGGGCTGTGGGCCGGCGCGCCGGTGGACGATCCCGAGCGCCCGCCCGCCGGCCGCTGGGTGCTGGCGGCCATCTCGCTCGGCATCGCGGGCGTCATCGCCACGGCGTGGCGGCTGTGGGAGGGGGAGCGGATGGGCGGCCCGGCGCGCGCGCTGGGGCTGCTGTTCGTCATCGGCATCCCCGTCTACGCGGCCGGCTACCTCCTTCCCGGCCTGCTGGCGTGGGAGTCGGCGTCGGACGAGGAAGAGGATGGAGATGTCGATCCCGGCATCACCTCCACGACGTTCGTGACGGCGGTGATGGCGGGCGTGGCGATCGGCGCGGCGCTCTGCGGCCTCTTCCTCCTCCCCCGCTTCGCGCCGGGGACGCTGCTGCTGGGCGCGGCCGCGGTGCTCGCCTTCCCGCTGGCCTATCCGCGCACGCTGCGGGGGACGAGCACCGAGCGCACGCTGCTGATGGAGGAGCAGACGCCGTTCGGCACGCTGCAGGTGATGGAGATCGTCTACCCGGGGAAGCGGCAGCCCGAGCGGCGCCTCTACCAGAACGGCGAGATCGAGTCGGGCGAGCTGGTGCGCACCGGCGCGCCGACCTTCGCCTACATCGCGGCGGCGGAGCGGCTCTTCCAGGCGGTGGAGCGCCCCGGGCTGAGCTGGCTCTTCCTGGGCGGCGGCGCGTACACGCTCCCCCGGCGCATCGCCGAGCGCGACCCGCAGGCGCGGATCACGGTGGTCGAGCTGGACCCCGAGGTCACGCGCGCGGCCTACCGCTGGTTCGGGCTGCGCCCCGAGCACGGCGTGCACACCATCCACGGCGACGCGCGGCTGGTGGCCGACGGGCTTCCCGACGCCGCGTACGACCGCCTGTTCGTGGACGTGTACGACGGCACCGAGGCGGTCCCCTATCACCTGGTGACGCTGGAGGCGCTGCACGGGCTGGCGCGGCTGCTGCGCCCCGGCGGGGTGATCGTGGTGAACGTGATCGGCGTGGCGCAGGGCGAGGGCGACCGGCGCTTCTGGTCGACGGCGCGGACGGCGCGCGAGGCGTTCGGGAGCGTGCGCCTCTATTACCACCTGAGCCGCGACTTCCCCGACCGGCAGAACTTCCTCGTGGCCGCCGCGCCGGGCGGCGGGGTGGCGCTCCCCGACACGGCGGGGACGTTCGAGCCGTGGCCGGAGGCGGAGTGGCCGCGGCTGTCGGGAACGGTGGTGTTCCGCGACCGCTTCGCCGACCCGCAGGAAAAGCGCGCCCCGCTGCACTCCGGCGACCGCCCCGAGCGCGTCCTCTTCCCCGAGCGCGAGCAGCGCGGCGTGGAGCCGGATTTCGGGGAGTGAGCCGTTTCGGGCGATGAGCAGCGCGTCCCGGAAGGATGTCATTCCGAACGGAGCCGCTGCACCGGCCTTTCCATCGCACCGGCGGTCGGCGGCTCCGTGAGGAATCTATACTCCGCACAGGAGCGATAGGCGGCCTGTCGCTCGTACGCTGGCCAAAGATTCCTCGGGCTGCAGCCATCGGAGCGGACGCGGGATCGGTCTGGCCGCCCTCGGAATGACAGAATCGTGCGCCAGTCGTATTCGGAGTCTGGAGGCGGGATGGAGATCTTCAAGGAGTTCGGGTTCGAGGCGGCGCACCGGCTGCCGAACGTGCCGGAGGGGCACAAGTGCGCGCGGCTGCACGGGCACTCGTTCCGCGTGGAGGTGCACGTGCGCGGCGGGCTGGACCCGCGGCTGGGGTGGGTGATGGACTTCGCCGACCTGAAGGCCGCGGTGAAGCCCGTGATCGCCGAGCTCGACCACTACTATCTCAACGAGATCCCCGGGCTGGATAACCCGACCAGCGAGGTGCTGGCCCGCTGGCTCTGGACGCGCCTGATCCCCACCCTTCCCGGCCTCACCCGCATCGTCGTCCGCGAGACCTGCACCTCCGGCTGCACCTACCAGGGCGAGGACGAATAGGTCTCACGCAGAGGCCGCAGAGGTCGCAGAGTAGGACGGAGTCGGCCGTCCGTTCTCTGCGTCCTCTGCGGCCTCTGCGTGAGATTCGTTTCACCCCGGCAGGCGCACGGTGAAGGTGCTCCCCTCGCCGGGGGCGGATTGCGCTTCGATGTCGCCGCCCATGAGGCGGGCCATGCGCCGCGCCACGGCGAGGCCCATCCCCGTGCCGCCGGCGCGCCGCACGAGCGGGTGCTCGGCCTGCCAGAACGGCTCCCAGATCCGCTCCAGGTGCTCGGGATCGATCCCGATCCCCGTGTCCTCCACGACCACGGCGAAGGCGCCCGGCTCGCGGTGGGTACGCGCGCTCACCCGGCCGCGCTCGGTGAACTTCACCGCGTTGCCGAGGAGATGACAGACGATCTGCCGCAGCCGCGTGGCATCCGTCTCGGCCATGCACGCGCCGTTCATCTCCACCGCCACCTCGATCCCCCGCGCCTCGGCGTCGCCGCGCACGCCGGCGGCCGCGTCGCCCACCAGTGCCTGCACGTCGGTGGCGTCCAGGCGCAGCGGCTCGCCCGCGTCCATTCGCGCATAGGCCAGCACGTCGTCGATCATCCCCAGCAGCTGCCGGGCGCCCGCGCGGATGCGGTCCAGGTGGCGCGCCTGTGCATCGGTGAGCGGCCCCGCCTCGCCGTCGCGCAGCAGCTCGGCGAAGCCGGTGATCACGTTCAGCGGCGTCTTCAGCTCGTGCGTGACCACGGCCAGGAAGTCGCCCTTCGCGGCCGCGGCGGCCTCGGCCTCGGCGCGCGCGATGCGCTCGCGCAGGAGCAGCGTCTCGCGCTCGGCCTCGGCGCGCTTGCGCTGGGTGATGTCCTCGGCGATGCAGTACACGCCGAGGATCGCCTCGTCCACCACAATGGGGAGGAGGCGGAGGCTGACGTCCACGCGCGTGCCGCCGCAGTGCGTCAGCGCCGTCTCGGTGTACTGCGGCTCGCCCCGCGCCGCGGCGGTGAAGAACTCGCGCGCCGACGCCCGCGCGCCGGGGACGACCAGCGTCCAGAACGGCTCGCCGACCAGGTCGTCGGCCGCGTAGCCGGTGAGCGCCTCGGCGGCGGGATTCGCGGTGCGCAGGCCGCCGTCCAGGTCGAACGAGCAGACGGCGTCGGGGTTGTTCTCGAAGAGCGAGCGGTAGCGCTGGCGGCTCTCCTCGTAGCGGCGCGCCACCTCGCGGCGCTCGGTCAGGTCGCGCATCAGCACGCCGAACCCCACCATCCGCCCCTCCTCGTCGCTGACGGCGGTGAGCACGACGCTGGCCCACAGGCGCGAGCCGTCGCGGCGGACGCGCCACGCCACCGCCTCGCACCTCCCCTGCGACTCAGCGATGCGCAGGTCGCGCTCCGGCGCTCCGCGCTCCGCGTCCTCGGGGGGATAGAGGACGGAGACGGGCCGGCCGACGACCTCCGCCTCGCTCCACCCCAGCATCCGTCCGGCGCCCTCGGTCCACGTGGCCACGCGGCCGTCGGGGCTCAGCATGAGGATGGCGTAGTCGGTGACGTGCTCCACCAGCAGCCGGTACAGCTCGTCGCGCGAGGGCGGCGCCGGCGGCAGCGGGTCGGGGATGGATTTGCGGCGGCGTTCGGGCATGGCGGAGGGCGGGGCGATGACGGGATGACCGAACCGGGCGGGGATCTCAGAGTTACAGAAAATGTCCGGGCGGCGCCAGAGGTTTGGAGGGAATTTGAACGGGATCCCCGGGAAACAGCGCCCGCGTGCGAGACACCATGGAAGGAATTTCACCCTGCCGAAGACACCCCTTCGCTCCTCGACAAGGAGATCGCCACGTCGGACTCGTACCGCCTTGCCTGCACGCGAAAGGGGTCGTACTATTCCAAAAACGGTACAGAATACCCACCGATGAATGATCCGTGGCGACAAACGTTCCAGGGACCAACGTTCCCGGCGTGCCCCCTGCCGGTCGACCGAAGCCGTTCAAGGGCTTCCTGCCGTGGTACTGGGAGAACTATGTCCTGTGCCTCCTGTTCCACCTGCTGGTACCGCTGCTCCCGCTTGGATTCGAGCTGGCGTTCACCGGCCGGGTGAGAACGTCTTCCCTTCTGCTGGGCGCGTCCTTCTATATAATTGGAATCGGTGTGTCATCGGCGAGCCGGCTGTTCTTCGGCGCCAGTCTGGTAACGGGCCTGATCTTCGCGGCAATCTATGGAAACGCCGTGAGCCGTGAGACATCGGGCGTGCCGCCAGCAGCCGCGCAGCACGGGCCCACCAGCCGCGGGCCGCTGGATTCGGCGCCGGTGTGGGCGCTGCTCGTGTTCGGCGCGGCACATGCTGGAGAACGGTACATGCGGCACGTGGCCGGAAGGGCATCGTTCCTGGAGTTCCTTCCCGAGGAGGATGGGTAGGATGTGGCAAGACGTCCTGATGGTCTTCAGCGTCCTGACCGGTACCGCGCTGGCCATTCTCTCGATCTACTCCGTGTGGCGCCTGCACAGGGCCGAAGCGAAACTGATCGACCGGCTGAAAGCCGACCGCGAGCTCTCGCGTGAGTTGCATCCGACCGGCCTTCTCGAGCCGAGCGAACGCGAACTCGAGGCAATCCACCGCGCCGTGCTTCGCAACCTCCGGACGCTGCGCCCCGACGAGCGCCGCGATCTGCGGCAGGTCATCCAGCAGCCCTCCGAGACTGGCCGCAAGAACTACCTGGCCAAGCTCTTCGAGAGCGTGAGCACCGGGTTGGCGAGCGACGCGGCTTGAGATCCCCTCGTGATCACCAGAAGGACAAACGGCCGCCTGCGTCGGGCGGCCGTTTCGCGTCCATCGCGTACGTCGGATCTGACCGGACCTACTCCGACGCCGGGTGCTCGGCCGGGCCCTCGTCCTCCATCCAGACGGTCTTGAGGTTCATGAACTCGTGGATGCCGACGCGGCCCAGCTCGCGGCCGTAGCCGCTCTGCTTCACGCCGCCGAACGGCAGCCGCGGGTCCGACGCCACAATCGCGTTCACGAACGTCATCCCCGCCTCCAGCTCGTCCACGAAGCGCCGCGCCTCGGCCTCGTCGCGCGTCCACACGCTGCTCCCCAGGCCGAAGTCGCTGTCGTTGCCGATGCGGATCGCGTCGTCCGCGCCCGCAGCGCGGAAGAGGAGGGCCACGGGGCCGAACACCTCCTCGCGGTATGCCGGCGCGTCCTCCGGGATCTCCGCCAGGATGGTGGGGCGATAGAACCATCCCGGCCCCTCGATCCGCTCGCCGCCGGTCAGCACCTTCGCGCCCGCGGCCACGGAGTCGCGCACCTGCCGCTCCACGTCGTCGCGCGTACTCTCCATCGCCAGCGGACCGACGTCCGTCTCGTCCCGCATCGGATCTCCCACCTTCTGCGCCTCCATCGCGCGGACGAAGCGCTCGGTGAACGCGTCGTAGACGTCCGCGTGCACGATGAAGCGCTTGGCGGCGATGCAGCTCTGGCCGTTGTTGATGCATCGCGCCTTCGCCGCCGTCTCCGCCGCCGCGTCGAGGTCGGCGCTGGGGAGGACGATGAAGGGATCGCTCCCGCCCAGCTCCAGCACCGTCTTCTTCAACCGCTTCCCCGCGCGCTCGGCCACGCTGCTCCCCGCTGGCGTGCTGCCGGTGAGCGTGGCCGCCTTTACCCGCGGGTCGTCGATGATCCCCGCGACCGCGTCCGCGCCCACCAGCAGCGTCTGGAACACGCCCTCGGCGAAGCCCGCGCGGCGCAGGACGTCCTCGATCGCCATCGCGCAGCGGGGGACGTTGGACGCGTGCTTGAGGAGGCCGACGTTCCCCGCCATCAGCCCCGGCGCGGCGAAGCGGAAGACCTGCCAGAAGGGGAAGTTCCACGGCATCACCGCCAGCACGGGGCCGAGGGGGAGATGGCGCACGTACGAGCGCCTGGCCTTCGTCTCCACCGCGTCGTCGGCCAGGAAGCGCGCGGCGTTCTCGGCGTAGTAGCGGCACGACCAGGCGCACTTCTCCGCCTCGGCGATCGCCGACTTGAGCGTCTTCCCCATCTCCGTCGTCATCGTCCGGGCGAGATCGAGCTTCTCGCGCTCCAGGATCTCGCCGGCGCGCGCCATCTTCGCCGCGCGGTCGGAGATGGAGGTGCGGCGGTGCGCGCGGAACGCCTCGTCGGCCAGCGCCAGCCTGCGCTCGACCTCGTCGGGCGTGTGCTTCTCCAGCCCCGTCGGCTGCTCCTCGCCCGTGGCGGGATTGATGGTGGTGATGGGCATCGGGTTCCGGGTGAGATCGTACGAGAGACGTGGGATCCGCTCGCGATCGCACGCAAGCATCGGGCGCGGGCCCGCGCAGCGCAGTCCGCGTGGAAAGCGAAGGCCGGACGCGCATCGGGACGCACGTCCGGCCTCGATCCCGCAAGTCACTGATCGTTCGATGATGAATCGCTTCCGCTCCTCCTCCTGACCGGATCGCGAGCGTCATCCGTCCGCCACCGCGACGCCCGCCCGACTCTCACCGGCGAGGCCGCGCATGATCTCGAGCACCGCGCCGGCCTGTGAGGTGTCGCGCAGGGCGGCGAGGAACGGCGTGGCGAGCCGGGGGTGC
The DNA here is from genome assembly GCA_036377595.1 of Longimicrobium sp. NCBI lineage: Bacteria > Pseudomonadati > Gemmatimonadota > Longimicrobiia > Longimicrobiales > Longimicrobiaceae > Longimicrobium > Longimicrobium sp. The sequence continues at coordinate 19,922 of DASUYB010000104.1, forward strand.
TCGAACGCCTCGGAGGGTGCCATGGCGGCGTAGGCGACGAGGTCGGCCCACGAGCGGTGGCGGCGGGTGTCGGCGGGCGGGCGGCGGGGAAGCAGGTCCAGCGCGAACACGGCGAAGGCGAGCGCGTCGATCTCCGGGAGCGCGACCTCGGCGCCGGTCAGCCACGGCAGCATGGCGCCGTAGCCGAGCTGCTCGTATTCCGCGTATCCGCGTGCGCCGGTGTCGGCGGCAAAGTAGCGCCCGGCCGGCACGGCGAAGGGCGCGTAGCAGAGCAGGGCGCGCGGCCGCACGTCGGCCTCGCGCCCGCCGTATCCCGCCGAGAACGCGAACATCGAGCGGTGGCACACGCCCAGCACCCAGCCGGTGTCGTGCACCGCCACCAGCGCCTCGGCCACCGCGCGCACGAAGGAGAGCGGCCGCTCGCGCAGCCACGCGGCCACCACCGGCGAGCCGTCGGCACGCAGCGCGAAGGGCGCGGCGTACAGGATCCCCCGCTCGGCCCCGCCGGGCGTCGCCGCGCGCGCCAGGTAGCGCAGCCCCCGCGCCCCCGAGCGCCGCTCCAGCGCCGCGAACAGCTCGCGCTCGTGCTCCAGCGCCTCGTCCACCGCCGCCGACCCGTCGCCGCCGCGCAGCCAGGCCGTGGGATGGCGGTGGAAGGGGGCGTGCACCACGCGCGTGCGCAGCCCCAGGAAGGCGTGGCCGGGGAGCGGCGCGGGGCCCACCTCGATCCCGCCGGGCGCGTCGATCTGGTCGGGTGGGGGAAGGAGGCGCAGCGCGCCGGGCTCCGCCACCTGCTCGGACCAGGCGGGGGTGTCGATCCGCCGCACCGACCCGCGCTTCTCCACCCGCGCGAACCATCCCCCCCGGAACGCCGCCGCCACCCGCAGCCGCGCCGGATCGGCGGTGACGTACCAGGCCGGGATCGCCGCGTCGGTCCCGTCGAACAGCGGCGCCACGTCCAGCTCCGCCATCCGCGAGCCCACCTCGGCGCGCTCGGGCGCGAACACCCGCGCCTGAACCGCCTTTCCCGCCTCGGCCGAGAGCGCGCGGAGGCGGACGGGAGACGGGGTGTCGGGGGTGATCCAGGCCCACTCGCGGTCGATGGGGATCACGAAGAGGGTGGACTGCGTGCGGAGCGGCTCCGCGGGCGGCGCGGGAAGGCGCACCGCGGGGCGCCACGCCGGCCGCGCCCCCGCGCGATGCACCGCCGCCGCGGCCCTGGCGACCAGCGCCGTCCACAGCGGCACCTCGAGCCCGGCGGGAACGAAGCCCGGCTCGCCCAGCGCGCTGCCGGCGAGCTGCTCCATCGCCAGCTGGCCGCCGTGCGCCTCCGCCGCTTCGCCCGCGGCCGCGGCGGAGAGTGCGTGCACCTGCCGCGCCGTCTCGTCCCGCGCGGCCACGGCCCGGGCGGGGCGCGCCTGCGCCCGCTCGCGCAGCCGCCGGCGGGCGCGCAGCAGCACCCAGAGCTCCTCCACCGTGGGCCCGTCCTCCGCCCGCGCGGGGAGGAGCTCCGCCTGCTCGGGAAGGTCCGCCGCCAGCTCCGCCAGCCGCGCCGACACGTGCTCCAGGCGCGCCAGGAACACCCGCACGTCGGCGGGCTTGCGCACGCGGCGCAGGTCGTCGCCCGACACCCCGGCCTCGCCGAGGAGCCGGGCGGTGAGCGTGGGAAGCCGCGGGGCGAAGCGGTCGTGCAGCGCGGCGAGCGCTTCAGCGGCGCGATCAGCATGCGCCTGCAGGAGCGCCGCCGCCTCCACCCGCTCCGAGAGATCGCGGAGATACTTCCCGAACGCGCGGATCGCCGGGCTCTTCGTGTCGAGCTGCCAGAGGGGGCGGCGCAGGATGCGCGGGAGGGCGCCGTGCTCGCGGTCGTCCAGCGCGCGCGCCACCTCGGCGCGCAGCTCCTCGACCAGGGGAAGCGCGGGGGAGGGGAGCGCCTGGAGACGGTCGAGCGCCGCGCGCAGGTCGCGCTCGGCGCGGGCAAGGTAGGCCACCAGCCCGGGAGGCACCGCCAGCGCGTCGGCGAGCGCCTCGGCGAGCAGCGGAGAGACCTGCGTCACCGCGGCCTCTGCGTGTCCTGCACGCAGCGGCCGCGCTGCCGCTCCTGCTCGGCGTCGCCGGGGATGCGCGGGCGGATCTCGATCTCGATGCGCCGGTCGGCGGGGTCGGGGTCGCGGCTGGCGCGGGCGCGCTCGGGGCTGCGGGGATAGTAGCGGCTGCGCCCCAGCGCGGTGACCTGGCAGGGGAGGATGTGCACCGAGTCGATCAGGAAGAGCGCCACCGACGCCGCGCGCGCCGCCGACAGCCGCCAGTTGGTGGAGTCGGCGCCCTCGCGGCTGGTGTGCCCCACTACCTGGATCTGGTCGATCGAGGCGATCAGCCCGCTGTCGGACCGCAGGTACGTGCCGAACGCGCGCAGGATCCGCCGCCCCTCGGGCCTCAGGTCCGCCAGCTCCGAGCGGCGCTGGGGAAAGGTGGCGTCGCCCTCGATGCGCAGCAGCAGGTAGTCGCCCGGGCGGCTCACGCTTACCCGGTGGCGCTCGGCGGTGCGGGTGAGCGCGGAGTCGATCCGCGCCAGGGTGCTTTCCCGCGCGCGGTTGCGGCCGATGGCGGGCACCGTGGTGGCGGCGAAGAGGATCAGGAAGAGGAGCGAGGTGGCCGCCAGCAGGTCGGCGAAGGCGGGCCAGGGGCTGTGCTCCTCCGGGTCGTGCTCGATCTCGGCCATGCGCTCACCAGGGCCAGAGCGCGGCCAGCCACCCCTGTGCCGCCGCCACCGCCACCAGACCGCCCGCCGCGGCGACGATCCCCACGCGCGTGGCGATGCGCCAGCGCCGCGCCTCGCGCTCGCGCTGGTCGTCGAGCGCGGCGGCGATGCGGCGCAGCAGGCTCACCGTCTCGGGATTCGCCGCCCCGCCCTCCACCACCCCCGGACGGTCGTGCACGACGGGCATGGGCGCCGGCGCCGCGGGGGCCAGCGCCCGCAGCCCCTCGCCCAGGCGCTGCACGAGCTGGTCGCCCACGCGCCCCCAGCTTTCCTGCGCGCGCCGCTCCATTCCCTCCAGCGATCCCACGGCGGCGCGCAGGGCGCCGTCGAGCTGGTCGATGGCCGGCTGCGCCACGGTGATGCCGGAGGTGAGCGCGTCGATCCGCTCCTGCACGGCCGCGGTCCCCTCCACCAGCACCCGCACGTTGGTGCGCACCTCGTCCGACGCCTCCTTCGACGCGGTGCCCAGCGCCAGCAGCCCCTCCAGCGCCTGGGTCAGCCGCTCGTTGGCGCGCTGCATCTCGCCCAGCGCGCCGCGCGACTCGCTCGCCCGCGCGCCCACCTGGTCGATCAGCGCCGTGTACTGCAGCGCGTTCCCGCGCACGGCGTCGGCCAGCTCGCCCACGTACTTCTCCACCTCCTGCAGCCGGGTGGAGGTGCGCTCGTACATCCCCTTTTCCTGCTGGGTCAGCGCCTGCACGATGCGGTCGTCGAGGGTGGAGATGGCCGACTTGAAGTCGCTCCCCAGCGTCTCCAGGCTGGCCTCGATCCCCAGCAGCGCGCCGTTGGACGACTTGAACTCGTCGGCGGTGCGCCGCAGCGCGTGCACGGCCGCCTGCAGCGTGTCGGTGGTCTGGGCGCTCTCGTCTCCGTAGATGTATTTGACGGATACGATCTCCAGCCGCTCCAGGAAGTGGCGGCGCCCCACGGCCATCCCGTGCCCGGCCAGTCCCACCGCGATGGCGCCGATCAGCGCCAGCGCGTTGCCGCCGAAGGCGTCGGCCACCTTCTGCAGCGGCGCCACCACGCTCCCGGTGTCGGTGCCCGCCGTGGAGAGCGCGGTGATCAGCTCGGGAAGCGCCGTCTTGACCCCCGCGAAGGTCCCCAGCACCGCCAGGAGCAGCAGGAGCGAGCTGGCGTAGCGCGCGAAGGAGCCGAAGCGGAGCGTGCGCTGCTGCGCGATCCCGCGCAGCTCCTCGGGCGACACGCCCGACGCGGCGGGGTTGCGCCGCGCCTGGATCACGTGCCAGACCCGGTCGTCCACCAGCGTCTCCACCGTCTGCTTCTCGTGCGGTATGGAGCGCTCGCCCGCGGCGAAGAGGCGGTCGCGCTCGGCGGGCACGGCGAAGACCAGCCCCAGCCCCTCGCGCCCGTGGCGGCGCACCCACTCCACGTCCTGCTCCTCGTCGCGCAGCCCGATGCGCGGCTCGTAGATCTCCTGCAGCACCAGGACGAGGGTCACCGCCACCAGCGCGATCCCCGCGATGACCAGCGCGGCCACGGTGTAGTTGGGGTCGTGCCCCAGCCCCACGATCTCGCCGAACCCGCGGCGGAGGGTGTCGGCGCGCACGGCGGCGGAGTCGGCGCCCGCGGCGGGCGCGCGCCCGCCCTGGCTGAGCAGCGTCACCACGAAGACGAGCGACAGCCCCAGGTAGGCGGCCACGCCCACGCCCCACCAGCGCAGCGCGATCCGGTCGCCGCGCTGCGGCAGGTCGAGCATCTCGGCACGCCGCACGGGTGCCGGTCCGCGCGATGCTGGGGGAGATGAAGCGGGGGGAGATGGAGACGCGCCCGTCGGGGCAGGTTCGGTGATGCTCACAGCTGCTTCGCCACGCCCTTCTCGATGAGCCGGCCGCGCCCGGCCGACTCGTTCCAGTCCACCAGGGCGGCCTTCGTGGTCCGGTAGCGCCGGTATGCGGCGCCGCCCTCGAAATCGAAGAATTCCTTCCAGCGGTCGAGCGCCATGTGGTCGATCTCGATGCTCTCGTTCAGCGACAGCCGCGCCGGGCGCCCGTCGCCGCCGCCCGCCAGCGTGGCAACCGCCTCGAGCGAGCGCGAGAGTACCAGCTGCCCGCCCTCCAGGTCCACGCCCCGGCCGCCCGGCTCCGTCCCGCCCAGGTCCACCATGTGCGTCCCGTAGTCGTAGTCCTCCATCGCCCCGGCGCCGCGGAGCGGCCGCTCCACCGGCCGCGGGGGAGACCCCCGGTCCCACTCGCGCTCGTTTCGCGGCGGTGCGGCGGCGCGGGCGTTCTCGGCCAGGTCGCGCACGTCCTCCTGCATGGCGCCGAGCAGCTGCCTCAGCTCCGCCGCCTCCTTCTCCACCGCCAGCAGCCGCCGCTCGAGCGCCGGCACCAGCGTGCGCGCCTGCGCCTCGTCGGGGTCCACCACCGTCCGCTGGTTGCGGGCGGGCTCGCGGTCCACCGGCGGCGGGGGGGGGATCGGCCGGCGGCGGATCACCAGCGCCAGCGCAAAGACGCCCGGCACCGCGGCCAGCACGATCAGGACGAGGACGAAGAGGCTCATGCGCGCTTCGAGAAGAAGGCGTCGAGGAGCCGGTCGAGCACCACCGAGCACTCCAGCACGAAGATGGAGCCGGCGAACTCGCCGTCGTGCTGCACCAGGTACTCCAGCCGGCTCTTGGCCAGGTCGCGGATCTCGGGCTCCACCTCGGCGAACACGCGGCGGTAGCGGTCGGGAAGCTCGCTCCACTGGCGCCCATGGCCGGCCACCTCGCGCGCCGCGTCGATCACCGCGCGGTGGAAGCGCTGCACCTCGAGCTCGCCGTCCTCCCACCTCGCCTCGCGCACGTACGCCGGCTTGATGCGCTCGCCCGCGCCGTAGCAGGCGGCGGGCGAATAGGTGCGCGCCGTGCCCTCGTCGCCCGTGCGCAGCTGCACCGCCTCGCCCACCACGGGGGTGGTGACGGCGCCCGCCTCGTTCAGCCCCGCGGGGTCCACCTTGGCGATCAGCCCCAGCGCCACCTCGAGCTTGGGGTTCTCGCTGGGCACCACGCCGGGACGCGGCGCGTCGGCCTTCACTCCGGCGCCGGCCGCCAGCACGCCGGCCAGCGCGCGGTGGAAGGGGTTCTCTCGCGGGGTCTTGAGATCGGTCAGCCATCCCAGGAAGCGGCTTCCGTTCCCCGCCACCACCACCGAGCGGGGAAGCCGGACGCCGCCGTCGCCCCCGGCCGCGGCCCCGCCGTCGGCCGCGTTCCCGTCGCGCTCCGCCATTCCCCGGAAGGTCAGGCCGGCGTAGTAGAAGAGCGCCGAGAAGAGGTAGAAGATCAGCGCCTGGAAGTCGTGGAACTCGCGGCGCGCCGCGAAGAGCGCCGCCTTCCCTTCCTGGAACCAGCGGGTGGTGACCAGATAGTTGAAGGCCAGGTGGATCTGCCGGTCGGCCAGGTAGGCGCGCAGCGCGTCGGCGTCCTGCGCGGGAAGGTTCCCCTCCTTGTTGGCCCAGTTGACGAACGCCTCGACGAACGGGTTGGTCTGCGCCTCGCGGGTGGCCGCGTTGCGCCGCGGCCCCGCCAGGTTGCGCCCGCCCAGGATCACCGAGTCGAGCAGGAGCACGCGCCCGCGGCCGTACACCGCGATGTCGGTGGTGCCGCCGCCCACGTCCAGGATCACCTTCTCGTCGCCCGCGGGCGAGACCACCGCGGTGTTGAAGAAGTAGCGCAGCACGCTGCGGCTCTCGTCCGTCCGCTCCTGCGCCGCGTCGGGTCGCACCCCCAGCTTCGAGAAGAGCCGCACGATGTTGTCCCACATCGACTCCAGCTGCGACACCTGGCTGGGGAGGAACGAGCGGGGATAGGCCCAGGTGAAGGTCACGCGCGCGGGCGACACGCCGTTCTGGATCGCGTTCGCCAGCACCGCCGCGACCAGGTGGCGCAGGAACGAGGCGGAGAGGAAGTACGCGTGCGGCGCGTCGGACCACTTCAGCTCGCCGGCGATGGCGTTGGACTCGTACTCGCGCACGTAGCCGCTGAACGGCACGTTCACCCGCCCACCCAGCGGCTCCTGCTCCAGGTGCAGCGTGGGCAGCGCCTTCAGGTGCACCACGGCGGTGCCGAAGGGGCGCCGCTCCACGGTGAAGGGGAAGTAGTACGCCTCCATCAGCTGCTGCGTCCCCGGCGCCGGCTCGGTCAGCGCCAGCGTGAGGCCGGAGATGGCGAACACCTCGCCCGCGGTCTCGTCGTTCTCGCGCAGCGACAGCACGGTGTTCGAGGTGCCGAAGTCGACGCCCACCTGCCACGAGGTCTGCGTGACGCCGGGGGTGGGCCGGTAGCGCGGCACCACCACGCCCAGCGAGAGCGCCTGCGCGCCCTCGCCGCTCATGGTGTTGAGGATCTCCAGCGCCTCGGGCGCCCGGTCGGCCGTGGCGATGTGCAGCAGGGGCAGCCGCGACACCACCTCGTTGGCCAGCGTCTGCCCGTCGAGCACCGGATCCACGCGGTAGAAGCGGGCCAGCTGCGTGCTGCTGTCGGCCCGGAACACCACGTAGTCGGTCCAGTCGGGGTGCCGGAACGACGGCCACAGCGCCAGCGCCGGCCCCGGCTCGCGGCGCACGTCGGCGTCGGTGTAGGCGCGGCGGATGGTGAGCGCGCGCGGCGACGACGGGTTGCCCACCTTCAGCCGCAGCGTCACCTCGATGCGGCCGCCGGGAAGAACCTCGATCGACAGCATGTCGTCGAGCTCTTCCGCCGTGAAGTAGCGGAAGAACTCGCGCCGCAGCGGCAGCGCCAGCCGGGGGAGCCCGAAGCGGGGGTCGTCGGCGGGGCCGTGCCAGCGGTAGCCGCGCAGCCCGTGCACGTTCTCCTGCTGCAGCGGCTCGTTCAGCAGCAGCAGCTGGTCGGTCAGCCAGTCCACCGCGGGGCTCACCCAGGGGTGGCTCATCCCCAGCCCGGGAAGGACCTCGCGGTCAAGCCCGCGCAGCGAGTCGGGAAGCGGCACCGGCGCGGCGCCGTCGAAGTAGACGCCGTCGAAGAGGCCGGGGTCGATCACCAGCGGCCGCTGCCGGGTGACCTTGCTCGACACCAGCTGCCAGGGGCTCTCCTCCAGCTCGCGCCCGCGCACCCGGCGGAAGAGGGTGACGCCCGCGAACGGCTGCTCGATGGGCTGCAGCCCCAGGTCGGCGGCGGCGGCGTGCCAGTCCCACGGCTGGTTGGGATCGGGCTCGGCCACCTGCGCCGCCCGCGTTCCCGCCGCGGCCTCGCAGCGCGCCACCTGCCCACGCAGCCAGGGAAGGAGGAGCGTCTGGACGGTGGTGGCCTCCACGTCGGGGCCGGGGGGGAGCGCGGCCAGCTGGGGGAGGAGGACCCGCGCCACGTACGCCTGGAAGCCGAACGAGCGCTCCACCAACTCGCGGCGCTTCTCGCCCTGCGCGTAGCGGAAGAGGCGGGGCGAGCCGGGGTTGGCGGCGTCCTCGGAGGTGAACACCAGGGTGTAGGGCGACGAGCCCACCACGGGGCGCTGCTGGTTGAGGACCGCCACCACCAGCGAGGCCATGGCCGGCTCGCCCGTGGGGCGGCGCGGGGCCAGCCGCACCAGCGCGTCGGAGAGCCCCTCCACCCGCTCCGAGCCCGACTGCGCGGCGAGGCGCGGCAGGTCGGCCATCGGCACGCGGCGGAAGTCGAGGGTCACGCCCTTCAGCGACTCCGACGACCAGAGCAGCTCCAGCGCGTCGAGGATCTCGTTCTCCACCAGCACCCGCGCCGGGTGGTCGGGGTCGCCCAGCGCGGCGCGGAAGAGGAGGAGGCGGGCCCAGGGGCTGGGGATGGACTGGATGCGCGTGCGCAGCTCGCCGGCGTCGTCGGCGGCGTACTCCAGCCGGGCCAGCTCGGCGGGCGAGGGGATGATGGTCCAGGCGCCTTCCTGCGCGACCTTGATGTTGGCGGCCGAGCGCAGGCGGGGCAGGAGGTTGCGGGGCATGCTGGTCTCTCTCCCGGTTCAGGCCGCTTCGTTGAAGCGCGCGTCCACGAAGCGTTCGCTCCCCTCGCGCAGCACCTCCAGGAACCCGCCGAACCCCGTGCGCCGCCGGTCGCGCGCCGCCAGGTTCCAGTGGCGGAAGATCTCGAAGTCGTCGTTCACGGGGGCGGTGCGCCCGCTCCCCCGGCGCCCGTCGATCACCTCGTCGAGGCGCACCGCGGTGGGCGGGCGGCTGTTGGTGCAGGCAAGCTGCAGCGCCGGGCGCGACCCGCGCATCTCCTCCAGCCAGTTCCAGGTCTGGAGATAGAACTCGCCCATCAGGTCCAGCGCGCGCGAGCCGGCCTGCAGCTCGGCCGAGCTCATCTTCAGCTCCTCCAGCCAGGTGGCGCCCTTCAGCAGCGGGGCCAGCCCGGCGCGCGGGCGCCCGTCGGGGCGGAACACGCGCAGGAAGGTGTGCGCCGCCACGATCCCCCCCATCAGCCGCCGCCGCGACGCCTCGTCCATCGGCAGGTCGGGCCAGGACACGTTCTGGCCGCGCACCGCGATGGTGCGGAACACGGGGAGCGCCTGCTCGGGCTTCTCGCCCCCGTGCGCGGCGAAGTCGAGCGCGGCCAGCGCGGCGAACAGCTCCACGTAGTGCGCGCGGTTGGCCTGGCGCTCGCCGCCCACCTCGTTGTGCTCCTGCTCGCGCGGCTCGCCGTCGCCCAGCACGTAGTAGCTGCCGTAGCCGGCCTGGTCCTGCGTGTAGGCGGGGATGGCCGCGGCCGCGTTCTGCGCGAACAGCGCCGTCTCGGGGCGGGGGCCGGCGTCGCCCTCGCGCCCCGCGGGCGCGGGAAGGGTGAAGTAGGGAAGGAGGATGGCGCCGCTCACCCGCCGCCGCGCCACGCCGGGGATCTCGGGGCGCCCCTCCATCCCCCGCAGCCCGTCGGTGAGCGCCCGTCCCACCACGGGGAAGGCCGCCGCGCCGGTGCCGCCGAAGATGGAGCCGGCGGCGAAGAACACCGAGTCGGCCTGCTGCTGCGCGTCGGTCAGCAGCTGCTCGAAGAACTGCTGGTCGCGCAGCCGGTTCATGAACACGGTGCCGATGGAGGGGACGCCGCGGAACCCCATCCCCAGGTCCATCTCCTGGAAGCGCGAGGCGAAGAGCAGGTCGAACAGGTGCCCGAGCGACGAGGTGCGCTGCCCGTGCAGGAGCGAGGCGTCCACGCGCGCGGCGAAGCGGGCGTCGGGGAGGTTGCGGTCGTCGGCGATGGGCGACCAGAGGAGGGAGCCGGGGATGGCGTCCACCACCTGGGTGCGGAAGTACCCCTCCGGGGTTCCCGCGCCCTTCAGCGCCGCCCACGCCTGCCGGTACAGGTCGATCAGGCGGCGGGTGCGGGTGACGGCGGCGTTGGCCTCGTCGGGGTCGATCAGCACCAGGCGCAGCTGCGCGGGGCCCAGCCCCAGCGCGCACAGGTGCAGCAGCGGCTCCACGGCGCGGATCCCGCTGCCGCCCAGCCCGAAGTACGTCAGCGTCCGCCCGGCCAGGCCGGGGGAAAGCAGCTCGGAGCTCATGGTTCGTCAGCCAGGGTTCAGCGCCAGCGGGGCACGGGGCAGCCGCGGTTGTGGAAGAAGCCGTTCCGCGCGGCCGGAAGGTAGCCCACGGAGCGGGTGAGGATCAGCGACACCACCGGGTACAGCACCAGCCCCCACAGCAGCCCGGCTACGCCGCGGTTGAGCGCCAGCCGGAAGGGAAGGTGCCGCGCGAAGGCGGTGGGATTGGTCTCGCACGAGCCGGCCAGCGCGTGCGTGGGCCACAGCCCGATCACCAGCCCGCCCAGCAGGCCGGCCAGCAGCACCGCGGCGATCCCCGTCCACCACCAGCGGCGCACGAAGCGGGGCCCCAGCGCGGTGGAGTTCCAGAGGTAGACCAGCACGACCAGCAGCAGCACCAGCCCCACCGTGGCCAGGCCGGCCGCCATGTAGGCGCTCGACACGCTGGAGGGGTCGTAGAAGCCGCCGGGGTCGATGGGGTCGCCGGGCGGCGGCGGCGGGCAGGGCGTCAGCGCCACGTTGTCGGGCGCCAGCCCCAGCAGGGTCTGCAGGAACACGGGCATTGCGGCGGTCTCGAATCGGGTTCAGTTGGCGACCACGTAGACGCGGGCGGCGGGCGGCACGCCGGGCTGTCCGCCCCGGGTGCGGAAGAGCTCGAACAGGCGGCCGAGCCCGTAGGTGCGCAGCGCGTCGCCCGCGTTCTCCGCGTCGAACTCGTCCAGCCAGCCCGGTACCCCGTTGGGGTAGAGTTCGATGCGGTACAGGTAGCGCGGCTGGTCGGCCCCGCGGGTCAGCGCCTCGAACGCCAGCGGCTCGCCGGGAACCTGCCGCAGCAGCCCGCCCTGCGCCGCGCTCGATCCCCAGTCGCGGCCCGCGCCGTCCAGTGGCTTGACGGAGAGATCGCTGCGCAGCCCCTGGCCGCGAAGCGCTGCGTTGGCCGCGACCCCCGCTGGCGAGGTGGTGTCCTTCAATGCCAGCCGGATCCGCAGGGGGCGGTTGCTGAACTGCGGACCGCGCGTGCGCAGGATCGGCGTGCCGTCGGCCGCGCGCGACCAGGCGCGCTCGAACTGCACGTCGCTCGCGGCGCCCTCGGCCGCGGCGACGGTGCCGGCCGACGGTACTGCGGGAACCGGCCACACAAACAGGTGCTGGAACCGGTCGCCCAGCACCGACGCGATGCGGGTCTGCTCCCCCGGAGCCACGAAAGCGAAGGCGTACAGCGGGCAGGTGCCGTGCTCACCGGCCTCCTCCGGGTTGTCCTCGTTTTCTTCCTCTTCGCCGTTGCCGGCGCGGCGGCACCCCGAGGGATCGTCGGGCACGGGGCGGAAGGGCGCCAGCGAAGCCGCCACCATGAAGGTGCCGCCGGAGCGGACCCATGTGTCGGCCAGCGTACGGATGCGCACGTACTGCTCGTTAGCCGCGTTGGGATTCGAGCGGCGACCGTCTCCCACGAGCACATGCGACTTTCCGAGCCCGATGTCGAGCGCAATCAAATCGAGCGCGCTCTCCAACTCGGTGTTGTTGTCCGAGTAGACGGTCCTGTCTCCGAGAGTTCCCAGCGACGGCGAGATCGACGTGATGCGGGTGCCGAATCCGAACGCCGAGTCGGGCTTTAGGCCAACTACCAGCCCGTCGATTACCGAGCGGTAGTCTGTGCGTACGCGGGTGTGATATTCGGGGTCGAGGAACCCGCGCATGCTTCCGCTGCGGTCGACGTACAGGATCACGGGCTTCGAACCCGCCTCTGCTGGCCACGCGTGCAGCGCTGGCGAGGTCGCCAGGGACTCCGCGACCGCCATGTCACCTGGCTCGGTACCCGTACGCGGCGGCTCGGCCCCATCACCGCACTTCGCACCGGCGAGCACGATCATCGCCAGGATCAGCGGCCAGACACTGCGAGCGGGTCGGTGAGACGGCACCATGTGGCGATACCTTGACGAAACGAACGTGCGGGGACAGGTCGGCAGGGAGATCGGCCGGGCTGACCGGAGACCGGCGTCCGTGACACTCTATGGACGCCCACTGGAGCGGGCAAGTTTATAAACAAAATGCGGGATCCTCCCGAGCCGCCGCGTCTCCCGATCCCGATGGAATCCGGCGGCGCGAGGAGGACAATTCGCCCAATCTATCCGACATGCACTTGCAGGCACAAGTTGCGCAACGGCACGACATCCCGGGTGTCCGCGATAGATCCTGGCCGACGTACGACCCGTTGCCGGCTACGGTTTCAGCGCTTCTTCGTCTTCGTTTGGACGGGCTGCATCCGAGCGTTTCGCAGTCCTCCCCGATCTCCCGCAGTCATAGCCCCGCCGACTCCGCGACGAGCGCGGCGATGGCGGACCAGTCGTGGTCGCCGCGGCCGGTGGCGACGCCCGACAGGAAGCGGTCGTGCAGCAGGCTGGCGGCGGGCATCGGCACCTCCGCGGCGTCCGCGGCGGCGAGCGCGAGCCGCACGTCCTTCAATCCGAGCGCCAGCTTGAACCCCGCGGGCTGGAACTTCTTCTCCGCGATCGCCTTCGCGTAGCCGGCGAAGATGGGAGAGGAGAAGAAGGTGCCGTTCAGCACCTCGAGGAACATGTCCTCGCCCACGCCGCTCTTGCGCGCCAGGGCGAAGGACTCGCCCAGCGTCTCGATCATCGACGCAATGATGAAGTTGCCGCACAGCTTCACCACGTTGGCGAGCGCCGGCTCGTCGCCGACCACGAAGGTGCGCTCGCCGATGGCGTCGAGCACCGGCCGCGCCCGCTCGATGGCATCCGCCGCGCCGGCGGCGACGATCTTGAGCTTCCGCGCCTCCGCCGCTTCCGGGCGGCCGAAGACAGGGGCGGCCACGTAGCCCTGCCGCTGCGAATCGTGCGCGTCGGCCAGCGTGCGCGAGAACGCCACGCCGATGGTGCTGCAGGAGACGTGGACGGCGCCCTGCGGCAGCGCCACGTAGATTCCCTCGTCGTCGAACACCGTAGCGGCCACCGCGCGGTTGTCGGCGAGCATGGTGACGGCGATCTCGGCGTCCCGCGCGGCCTCGGCCGGCGTCTCGACGACGCGGACGCCGTGCTCCGCCAGCGGCTCCGCCTTCTCGCGCGTGCGGTTCCACGCGGCGACGTCGTGCCCCGCCGCGGCCAGGTTGCGGGCCATCGGCAGCCCCATGTGCCCCGTCCCCAGGAACGCGATCTTCATCCCCCTCCTCCCGAAGTCCTGTTCGAACAGCTATCGTGTCGCACGCAGGTGCCGTTCCGGCCTGGCGACAAGATAGGATGTGTCGCAACGGAGGTCTTGACGGATCCGTTAGCGATCGCTAACATCTGATCATGCCGACTCCGCTGCCGTTCTACATCCGCGAAGACGATCCGCCGGCGAAGCGCGAGATCCTGCGCGCGGCCCTCTCTCTCTTCAGCGAGCGCGGGCTGGCGGCCACCAGCATCCGCGACATCGCGGGAGAGAGCGGCTACACCAACCCCGCGCTCTACCGCCATTTCGAGAGCAAGGACGCGCTGGCGCTGCACCTCTTCGAGACCTGCCACGCGCGCGTGTGGACCAGCCTGGCCGCCGCGCTGGATTCGGCGAGCGGGTTCGACGCGAAGCTGGACGCGTACGTCGGCTGCTGGCTGGGGCTGAGGGATGACGATCCCGCGGTGATGAACTTCCTGTCCGACAGCGCCCGCGTCCTCTGGCCCCGCGCGGGCGCCTCCGTCCGCTGGCGCACGGTGATCGGCCTCGTCCGCTCGCTGGTTCTCCAAGCGCCGGGGATAGCCGACGGGCTCGAAGCCGACGCCGCCGCGGCGACCGTGCAGGGTGCACTGTCCGAGCTGGGGCGGATGATCGAGGTGGGCGTGGTGCCCGGCCCGGCGCGCGCCTGGAGGGATCGGACCGTGGCGCTTCTCCGGAAGGCGCTCGGCTGATTTTTTCGTGTCCCCGGAGTTAGCAATTGCTAACGGAAGGAGATGTGCCGATGTTCGCGATCGATCACGCGGCGACCGCGCTGCTGCTGAAGCGCCGCTACCCGTCCGTCTCCATGCTTCCGCTTCTGCTCTCCGTGCAGGCGATGGAGCTCGCGTGGGTCGTGCTCAACTACCTGGGCGTCGAGCGCACGACGACGGAACCGAGCGTGCGCAGCGTGGCCGACATCCACCTGTCGTACATCCCCTGGTCCCACTCCGTGGCCACGGCGCTGGGCGCGGCGATCGTCGCGTGGCTCGCGCTGGAGTTCGGCTTCCGCAAGCCGCTGCTGGGCCGCGCGGTGGGGCTGGGGATCGCGTCGCACCTGGTGCTGGACCTGCTGACGCACGCGCACGACATCGCGCTGTGGCCGGGGCTGGCGGCGCCGAAGGTTGGGCTGGGGCTGTACGATTCCGCGCCGTTCCTCGCGTTCCTGGTGGAGATGGCGTACGGCGTCCTCTGCTGGCGCGTGTACCGCGGCGGCCGCGGGCTACTGGCGCTGGTGGTGATCGGCAACCTGGCGAACCTGTCGCTCCTCTCCGCCGCCGTGCCGGGGCCGGAGGCGCTCCTCGCCGGGCACCCGCTGACGGTGGTGACGCTGATCGCCGCGCAGATCGCCGTCACCCTCGTGCTGGTGGGGATTCTCTCCGGGCGCACGAAGGCGGAATCTCCGCCGTACGGCGCGCTCGCCGGGGCGACCTGAATAGCGAATCTGCAACGATCGCTCGGTGATCAGGCGATCTTGATTTCACACGGAGGAAACGGAGGGAACGGAGGAACTCAGGTCAGTCCTCCGTTTCCTCCGTTCCCTCCGTGTGAAATTCTTTTCCGGATTCGATCAGAGCGCAGACGAAAAGGCGCGGGGCCGGCATCGCTGCCGGCCCGCGCCTCTTCTCCATCTCTCGCGAAGCGAGAGGTCGTCAGCTGGACTGGACGGCGGCGGCTACGCTCTGGAGCTGGCGCACGGCCAGCGCGAAGGCGGCCAGCGGGCACTCGCCGCGGCTCAGCTCGGCGGCCAAGTCGCGGTAGGCCCGGAACGCCTGCGGATGCGCCTTCTCCAGCGCCGCCAGCGTGCGCGCCGGGTCCTCGCCGTCGCGGAGGACGGCGGCGACCACTGCGCGCTGCGCGGCGGTCAGGTCGTCGCCCAGCGTACCGGCGTAGCGCCGCTCCCACGGGTCGTTCCCCGCGGCCACGCGCAGCCCCTCGCGCATCCGCGCGGTCCCCAGCTTCTCCGACACCGTGTAGAACGCCCTGGCGGTGCGGATCTCCTCCGTCCGCGAGCCGCGCGCCACGTTCACGATCTCCAGCAGCTGCGGGAGGAAGCGCAGGGTGATCAGCCGCTCGCCCAGCGTCTTTTCCACCCCCAGGTCCTGCAGCTCGCCCAGGCGCTGCAGGAAGACGTTGCGGTCCTCGCCCGCGACGAACTTGGCGAAGCTGCCGCGGAGCGTGGCCAGCCCGCCGCGCGCCTCCTCGATCACCGCGCGGGTGTCGGCGTTCGCGGGGAGGTTGGCCAGGAGCCACTGCGTGGTCTGCTCCAGCACCCGCGCCAGCCCATTCAGCCAGCGGTAGATGGTCTCCGCGGGGAAGCGCCCCTCGGCGGCGGCCATGTCGGCGCGGATCTCCTCCGCCCCGGCGATGCGGCTGGCTACCAGCCACGCCCGCACCACCTCGGCGATCCCCCGCCCGCTGTCGCGGCTCACGCGGTGGAGGAAGGACGACCCCATCAGGTTCACCAGGTCGTTCACCAGCTCGGTGGTCACGATCTCGCGCCGCAGCCGGTGCTCGCGCAGGCGCGCGTCGCCCGCCACCTGCACGGCCGCGCGGGGGAAGTACTCCACCAGGTACTCGTCGGTAGCGGCGTCGTCGGGCACCGTGCTCTCCAGCAGCGCGCCCTTGGCCTGCAGCTTGGCATGGGCCAGGAGCACGCACAGCGTCGGCCGGGTGAGGCCGAGGCGCGCCTGCCGCCGGGCGCGCAGCTCCTCGGCGTCGGGCATCCCCTCGGCCGCGGGGTCCAGCCGCCCGTCGCGCGCGCGGGCGTCGATGAACGAGACGAAGTCGTCCAGCGCCTCCTTCGACCGCCCCTCGTCGAGCGAGACCGCCAGCGACTGGCCGAAGTTGTTGCGCAGCACCAGGCGGTTCACCTCGTCGGTCATCGAGCGCAGCAGCTCGTTGCGCCCCTCCTCGTCCAGCTCGCCGTCGCGCACCACGCGGCCCAGGAGGATCTTCAGGTTCACCTCGTGGTCCGACATGTCCACGCCCGCCGAGTTGTCGAGCGCGTCGGTGTTGATGCGCCCGCCGCGCAGCGCGAACTCGATCCGCCCCTTCTGCGTGAACCCCAGGTTGCCGCCCTCGCCCACCACCTGGCAGCGCAGCTCGGCGGCGTCGATGCGCACGGGGTCGTTCGTCGTGTCGCCCACGTCGGCGTGCGTCTCGTCGCTGGACTTCACGTAGGTGCCGATCCCGCCATTCCAGAACAGCTCCACCGGCGCCTTCAGCACCGCGCGCACCAGCCCCTCGCCGTCCAGTCTCTCGACGTCCTCACCCAGCCCCAGCGCGGCGCGCGCCTGCGGGGTGAGCTCGATCTCCTTGCTGGCGCGGGGGACGATCATGGCCCCTTCCGACAGCGCCGCGCGGTCGTAGTCGTCCCAGCTGCTGCGGGGAAGGTCGAACATCCGCTTCCGCTCGGCGAACGAGCGCGCCGGATCGGGGTCGGGGTCGATGAAGATGTGGCGATGGTCGAACGCCGCGACCAGGCGGATCACCGGCGACAGCAGCATCCCGTTGCCGAAGACGTCGCCGCTCATGTCGCCGATCCCGCTGACGGTGAAGGGCTCCGTCTGGATGTCCTTCCCCATCTCGCGGAAGTGGCGCTTGACGCACTCCCAGGCGCCGCGCGCGGTGATCCCCTCCTTCTTGTGGTCGTACCCCTGGCTGCCTCCGCTGGCGAAGGCGTCGTCGAGCCAGAAGCCGTACTCCGCCGCTACCGCGTTGGCCGTGTCGGAGAGGTCCGCCGTCCCCTTGTCCGCGGCGACCACGAGGTAGGGGTCGTCACCGTCGTGGCGCACCACGCCCGGCGGGGGGACGACCTTGCCGTCCACCAGGTTGTCGGTGACGTCGAGAAGGCCGCGCATCAGCGTCATGTACTGCTGCCGCCGCTCCTCCAGCTGTGCGTCGCGGTCGGAGAACTGCCGCTTGGTGATGAAGCCGCCCTTCGATCCGCTGGGGACGATGGTGGCGTTCTTCACCACCTGGGTCTGCACCAGCCCCAGCACCTCGGTGCGGAAGTCGTCCGGCCGGTCGCTCCAGCGGATGCCGCCGCGCGAGACGGGGGCGCCGCGCAGGTGCACCCCCTCCATCCGCGCGGAGTGGACGTAGATCTCGTAGAGGAGGCGGGTCTTCTTCAGCTCCTCCACGTCGGCCGAGCGCACCTTGATGGAGATGTACGGCACCCCGCCCGAGCGGAACGAGGGGTCCGCGCCGCCGTGGCGGTAGTAGTTGGTGCGGACGGTGGCCTCCACCAGGTTGGCCATCCGCCGCAACGCGCGGTCGTCGGCCAGCGAGGTCACCTTCTCCAGCGCCGCGGTCACCGTCTTCCGCATTTCCTGCAGCTCCGCCTTGCTCGCCTTGCGCTCGGGCGACAGGCGGGCGTGGAAGAGGTCGATCAGGAGCCGGCCGAAGTGGGGGTAGGTGGTGAACGCGCGTACCGGCGCCAGCCGGTTGGGCACCGCGCCGATCTGCGACGCGTAGTTGGCGTAGGTGCGGACGACGTCGACCTCGCGCCAGCGCAGCCCCGAGAGGAGGGTGAGCTGCGCGTACGGGTCCTTCTGCGCATCACCGGAACGGGACGCGAGGAGGCTCTCCGCCAGCGCCGAATAGAGCTCGGCGGGAATGGGCTCGCCCGCGCGCGTCTGCACGTGGAACGAGTACGTCATCAGGTGCGGGAGCGAGTCGCTGGGCTGGAACTCGAAGGTGTCGACCTCCAGCACCTTGATCCCGTGGTCCTCGAGGATGGGCATGAAGTCGGAGAGGACCAGCCGCTCGCCGGCCAGGTACAGGCGCAGCACCGTGGCCCCCGGCGCCACCGTCTCGCCGTCGACGGGGGGACGGAGGAGAAGGGAGACGGAGTGGCCGCCGCGCAGCATCTCGTCCATGCGCAGCACGTCGGGCACCGCGGCGGCGGGATTGTTGGCGGCGCGGTAGTCGGCGCCCACCACCTGCCCGTACGCCTGCGCCAGCCGCCGCGCCTCCTCGCCGTCGACGCTCTCGCCCAGCCGCTCCTCGAGCACGTCTTCCCACGCGCGCAGCAGCTGGGTGATCTCGCGCTCCAGCTCGCGCTCGCCGGCGGCCACGTCGCCGTCGGCGGGGGCGGCGGCGCGGCGGCCGGTGAGATAGTAGTGGATGCGCGCCTGCTCGGCCGCGCCCGCCGTGGCGCTGGAGCGGAGCGAGCCGCCCAGGCGGTCCTGCAGCAGCGCGCCGATCTCCTTCTTCACCCGGTTGCTGAAGCGGCCGCGGGGGAGGATCACCATCACCGCCACCTCGCTGCGCAGCGTGTCGGGGCGCAGCACCACGCGCACCTCGTCGCTGAACAGGTGGGCCAGGACGGCGCCCACCTCCTCGCGCAGCTGCTCGGTGGTGGCCTGGAACAGCTCCTCCTTGGGCATCTCGTGCAGCGCCGAGACGATCTCCTTGTAGTCGTGGCTCCCCTTCCGCGCGCCGCTCTGCGCCAGGATGCTGTCCGCCTTCTGGCGCAGCACGGGGATGTCGGCCGGGCTCTGCGCGTAGGCCTGGCTGGTGAAGAGGCCCAGGAAGCGCCACTCGCCCACCACGTTCCCCTGCTCGTCGAGCCGCTTGACGCCGATGTAGTCGAGCGGCGCGCGGCGGTGCACCGTGCTCTCGCGGTTGGCCTTGCTGACGATCAGCAGCGGCCCGGCCACCACGCGCTCGCGCAGCTCGGCGGGCATGTCGGCCAGCCGCTGCGGCGCCGCGTACTGCGAGCGCTCCTCGTCGGCCAGGATCCCCAGCCCGCTCCCCGCCTGCACGCCCACCGCGGCGGCGTCGCCCTCGCCGGTGATCTCGTAGGCGCGCGAGCCCAGGAACACGAAGTTCCCCGCGCGCAGCCAGCCCAGGAACTCCAGGTACTCGCCGTACTCGCGCGCGCGGTCGGGAAAGCGGCGCAGGTAGCCGGCGACCGCGGCCTGCACGCGCTCGACCTGCTCCACCATCGCGTGGAAGTCGCGGGTGGCCTCCACCACGTCGGTCAGGCGGCGGCGCACCTCCTCGCCGATCTCGGCGGCGCGCTCGCGGCGGGCCACGTGCGGGATCTCCACGTGGCCGAGCGCCACGAGGCCCTCGGCGCCGCCGGTGCCGCCGCCGACCGCGGTGATGGCGCCGTCGGGGCCGCGCTCCACCCGCAGGACGGGATAGACGTAGTGGAGGATGGGGATGTTCTCGGCGTTCAGGTACTCGCGGATGGTGTCCACGATGAACGGCCGGTCGCCCACCTCGGTGCGGATGACGGTGACGGGCGCCTTCCATCCCTCGTCGCGGGGGTCGGCCACCTCCACGCTCACCTGGTCGGGGCGGTCGCGCTTGAGGAACTCCCAGGCGCCCAGGGTCATGGCGGCCAGCTCCTGCGGCGAGCGCTCCTCAAGCAGCGTGCGCGGGATGCGGGCGAAGAAGATCCGCGCGAAGTCGCAGGCCAGCTGCTCGTCCGCGCGGGAGAGGGTGCCGATGTGGGCGCAGAGCTCGTCGACCGTGACCGCCTCCTGGGCGGCGGCCGGCGAGGCGGGGGCGATGGTACTCATTCAGCCGTGCTCGTCGGGTTCATACACAGGGTCCGGGGCGCGCCAATGTAGCGCGTCGGGCGCGCTTTGGCACGTCCGGAGGAGCACCGGACCGGTGGAGTGGAAACTACCACCGCGGATTCCGAAAGAAATCGGAGGAAGCGCCGCAAAGCCTGGCGGAATGACATCACCCCGAATCCCCATAATCTCGTTCGGCGTCGGCGATCCTGATTCTCACACGGAGGGCACGGAGGTCACGGAGGCACGGAGAACTGCGGATCGACGCTCCGTGCTCTTCGTCGGATCGCCCTGCGTTTCCAAAGACTGCTTTTGCCTCACGCGGAGACGCGGAGACGCGGAGAACTCATCGCCGCGGTGAGTTCTCCGCGACTCCGCGGCTCCGCGTGAGGCCATCTCGATCTTTTTCTCGGAAAGAAACTGCGGGGGCGCGTCTCCGCACCCCCGCATTCGACCAATTCGGGCTTCGCCGACGATCAGAAGCCGGGCTGGAAGCTGAACTGCCAGTGCCAGTTCGTGGGCCGGTCGAAGGCGTTCACGTAGTCGGCCTCGATGATGATGTAGCCGAACAGGTTCACGCGGGCGCCCACGCCGCCGCTGGTCAGGAACCCGCGCTGCGTGATGTCGTCGCCCACCCCGCGCTCGAAGTTGAGCTTGGTGTCGAGCGTGGTGCCGTCGTTCAGCTGCAGCTTGCCCCACGCCGCGCCCGCGTCGAGGAAGGTGAAGATCTCCACCGGCGGCACCTGCACCGACCCGCGCACCGGATTGTTGATCAGCGGCACGCGCAGCTCCAGGTTGCCCACCGCCACGCGGCTGCCGAACAGGTCCTGGAAGATCACGCAGTCCTTGCCGTTGGCCGCCGTCTCGAGCTCCGCCAGGCAGTCGTTCTGCACGCTCG
Organism: Longimicrobium sp.; assembly: GCA_036377595.1. Taxonomy (NCBI): domain Bacteria; kingdom Pseudomonadati; phylum Gemmatimonadota; class Longimicrobiia; order Longimicrobiales; family Longimicrobiaceae; genus Longimicrobium; species Longimicrobium sp. Next base: position 40,775 of record DASUYB010000104.1, read on the forward strand.
AGTAGCCGTAGCCGCGCAGCAGCGAGGGATAGCCCACGAACACGGGGCTGGGAATCGCCTCGTCGCGCCCGTAGCGCCCGAAGTGCAGCGCGCGGAACGCCAGCGTCACCGGCCGGAACAGGAAGTACTTGCGGAAGTCGCCGGTGACGGAGTTGAACTGCAGGTCGCCCACCGTGGGCGCCACCTCGAAGCGGTAGCGCTGCCCGGCGATGGGGCTGGTGTAGCCGTTCAGCGCGTTGTCGTACACCAGCGCCGCCGTGGCCTCGGCCAGGTTCCAGCTCCCCAGGCTCTGCTTGGTCTCCTCGAACGACAGCAGCGCCGTGCCCGAGGGGTCGTAGGTGTAGTCGCGGATGCGCAGGTCCTGCGAGATCCGCCGCACCCCGCCCGCCAGCTCCACCCGTTGCACCCGCGAGAACGGGTACTGCACGATCCCGTAGGCGCTGTTGTCGAAGTAGCGGTAGATCAGCAGCTGGTCGTGGATGTTGCCGCTGCCGTCGCGCCCCGTCTGGATTCCCGCGGCCACGTACGGCAGCCGCTGCACGCTGGCCCCCCAGTTCCAGCGGTGCTGCTGGTTGAGATAGACCAGGTTGCCGCCGATCTCGTCGAGCTGCCCCTGCGCCTGGATGGTGCCGTAGATGGTGTGGTAGCCCAGCACGTCGCTGAAGATGCCGCCCACGCCGCCGTACACCCCGCCGCGCGCGTACGGCCCGGTGGCCGCCGCCGCGCCGATCGAGGGCTGGCCCAGGTAGTCCAGCGACAGCCGCGGCCGGTACGGTGCCACCGCGTACGAGGCCGGCGCCTCGGGCTCGGGACGCCCGAAGTTGGGGTCGTGCAGCGACGCGTAGACGCGGTTGTACGCGGCCTCCGCCGGCCGCGGGCTGGGCGGCAGGAGCGCCGGCAGCGGCTCGCCGTTCGACGCCAGCTGCGGCGTCTCGGGCGCCGAGCCGGCCAGCTGCGCCGGGGCGTTGATCGCGTACAGGTTGTACGAGTTGCGCTCGTACACGGTGATCAGCAGCCGGTCGGCGCGCGATGCCGACGAGATGGCCGGGCTGAGGCCCGTGATGCCGCTGACGCCCGTGAACAGCTTGGTCACCTGCGTGACCCCGCCGCCGGCCGCGCCCACGCGGTACACGTTGGGGATGCCGGTGCGGTCGCTGACGAAGAAGAGCGCCGAGCCGTCGCGGGTCCACTGCGGGTTGATGTTCTTCCCCGCGTCGGTCCCGGCCAGGAGGCGCACCGGCCCGCCCGAGCCATCGTTCCAGTCCATCACCGCCAGGCGGTAGTTGCCGAAGGTCAGCTGCGCGAGGTCGGTGCCGGCGTCGGTCACGAACGCCAGCGTGCGCCCGTCGGGGCTGAAGGCGGGCTGCAGCTGGGCCACCTTGTCGTTGGTCAGCTGCCGCGTCTGCCCGTTGCCCAGGTCGATGGCGTACAGGTCGCTGATCCCGCCCTTCAGCCCCGAGACCACGATGGTGTTGCCGTCGGCGGTGAAGGTGGGGTTGCTGATCTCGCCCACGCCGGGGATGCCGTACTCGCGGAGGATGCGCGCCGACTGCACGTCGAGCACCACCACCACGTCGTGCGCCTTGCGCAGCGCCGAGAAGGCGAAGCGCCGCTGGTCGGGCGACCACGCCCCCGCCGAGTTGATGAAGCGCAGGGAGCCGAAGTGCGCGTCGAGCGCCGTGCCCTTCACCAGCCGGCGCTGCACCCGCCCCGTCTCGGCGTCGCCCAGGTACAGCTGGATGTCGAGCAGGTTCAGCGTGCTGAGGAAGGCGAACTGCCGCCCGTCGGGCGACACCGACGGCGACACGTTGTAGCCGCCGCGCCGGTCGCGGTTGATGACCAGCGGGGTGGCGATCTCGCGCGCCTCGCGCTGCTCGGTCAGCAGCGGCAGGTAGGTGCGGCGGATGGAGTCGTGCCAGTCCTTGATGATCTGGTCGAGGTCCGAGTTCAGGATGCGCTCGAACGCGTCCTGGTAGGGCACGCCTTGCCCCACCTGCTTGAGGATCTGCCCGATGGCCGCGTCGCCCCAGCGCCCGCCCACGTACGCCCACAGCGCCTGCCCCCAGCGGTAGGGGAAGAAGCGCGGGTCGTAGTTCAGCTGCGCCTGGTTGGGAAGGGTGTTGGTGAGCGCGGCGTCGCGCAGCCACATGCTGGTGTTGGGGTCGACCGGGCCGATGGAGAGGTACTCGGCCATCCCCTCGGTGAACCAGAGCGGGGCGTTGAAGCGCGCGGCCGCCGCCTCGAGCCCGCCGCCCGCGCGCCCCAGCCCGGTGATGTCGTACTGGAAGGCGTGCACCAGCTCGTGGCCCAGGACGTGGTCGGTCTCGGCGTACGGCCCGGCGAAGGGCAGGATCACGCGCTGCTTGAAGACCTCGGTCACGCCGCCCGTGCCCTCGCCCACCTCGCCCTGCAGCGCGGAGGTCTGCTGGAACTCGGGGTGGCTGCCGTAGAGGATCACCGGCTGGCGCGCCTCGAAGTCGTGCGAAAGCACGCGCGACAGCCGGGCGTACCAGCGCTCGGCCATGCGCGAGGCGTCGCGCGTGGCGGATTCCTCTTCGGGATAGTAGTAGAGGTCGAAGTGGGGCGTCCGCAGGATGCGGAAGTCGAAGGTCCGGTACTGGACCTTGTTCTGCCCGAAGTACTGGGCGTGCGCCTGCGGCGCCGCGAACAGGGCCGCGAGCGCGGCGGCCAACAGCGCGGACCTGCGGACGATGGGGGACATCGAAGCTCCTTCCACCCCGGCCGGCGTGTGGTTTGGACGTCCATGGGAAACGTCGGCCCGCGACCTGGGGGCCGGGGCAGGGGCGGGCGTCCGGTCCGCACCTGCTCGTCACAACGTCTATCGGAGGGGGCTTCTGACGCGCCCGCGCGGCCATTCGTCAGGCGTTTGCTCGCGTCGAGCCCCGTTCGATCCCTCGCGTTCAGGGCGCCGGGGGGGCGGCCGCCGGCGGCGCGGCCGGCTCGGCCGCCACGGGGGCGCCGCCGTCGAGCAGCCGGGTGAGCCCCCACAGCAGCAGCGCCAGCACCACCACGCCGGCGAACCACGGCCATGCGCCGGGCCTGCGGACCTCCGCTGCGGGTTCGGCCACCTCGCGGCTCCTCGTCTCCGGGTCCCTGCAATTCCGCTTCGAAAACCGCCGCACGACCGTCGTGTCCGGCATCGCCGAGGCGGCGCCGGATGACGCCGCTGGGAACGCACGGATCGTGCCCTGTGCGGAACCTTTGCCGCGCCAGCGAAAACGACCGCCAACCCCGTCCTCTGGCCGTGGGAGCCCAACCGTTCCGCATGCCCGGAACCGGCATGCGAGGCGCGGGGAAGGGCCCCCACACATCCACTGACACGCGAGGGGGCGCGGCACCCTACGGGGGCCCTCCCGCGGCGCCCTCCCCGGCTCGCCTTAGGCTCGCCACCCCTCCCGTACCGGGCGGGGTAGGGTTGAGGACATCGGCGCGGGCGGCGGGGATTCGCGCGGCGGCGGGCTGGCCCCCTCCCCCGGCCCCTCCCCCGCTGCGCAGGGGAGGGGGGAACTCAGCGCGGGGGCGGGCACTTGCGTGAGGGATGCGCGCCCGGAGGGCCGGGACACCGCCGCGCGTGCGCCGTCGCCGCGGGTTCGCGTGGATGCTCGGCGCGGCGGGGGCCCGGCGCCGTTGGCCACAGTAGTATCGTGGCCTACGGCGCGCGCAGCCCGGTTTGGCGTCTCAGCGCCAAACACGCCCGAATCCCGCTGTTCATCTGCTTCAAAGAGCGCTTCAGCAGGAGGGGGATGCGCGCGGAGAAGGGCTCGTCGACCGGGGTGGCTCGCGGCTTGCTCGCCCCCCACGGGCGTGTAGCGGGGCGGAACGAGCGCGTCCCGCGGCGAGGCAAGAGGCAGGGAGACCGGACCTTGGACGCGACCACGGACGAACGGGCGATGGCGGAGCGCGAGGAGCGGGCGCAGCACGCGCTGGAGGCATTCCGCGAGCGGCGGCGGCGCCGGCGCGCGGACGACACCTGGTTCGGCAGCGCCGAGTGCCTGCTGGCCGCGGAGGACCACGCGCTGGACCCGGAGGCGCTGGCGCGGCGGCGGATGGACGTGGTGGCCGAGGCGCAGGCGGAGGGGATGTCGCCCGAGCTGGCGGAGATGATGTACGACGTGGCGCGGGAGGAGGGCCTGGACCCCGCGCTGGCGCACGAGCTGGTGCGCAGCGGGCTGGGCGTGGCCCCGCCGCCCGAGGGCGTGGCCAACGCGGCCGACCAGCCGGCGAGCGACAAGTACTATCCCACCTGGCTCCTTCCTGCGTCGGCGCCGGACGACGTGCTGCGCGAGCGGATGCTGCGCTTCTCGTTCCGCCGCATGCGCGCCATGCTGGAGCGCCACGCGGACCCCGTGGAGGCCTTCCGCGCCTACGCGCGCGAGCCCGACGTGGGGCTGTACGGATTCTAGGGGACGGGGGACAGCAAGGGATGAGTCGCGCGACGATGATGCCGCGGATCCGCACTGACGACCGGATTCGCGCTGTGTGAGTCCGCGAAGGCGGACTTCTTGATGTTCCAGCGGTGGGTTTCAACCCCACCGGCGAATTCAACCCACCGGCCGGCGATCCTCGTCGCCGTTGTTACCGCGGGCGCGCGGCGCGAGATTGTCCGCCCCTCGCCGGGGGGTGAAGCGGGCGGGGATTCGATTCGGGATCCACAGACAGCTATTCAGCCGGAGACGGGACGTGGCGGAGGAGATGGATCGCGCGGAGGCGCAGGAGGATACCGTCGCATCGGGCGAGACGGCGGCGGCGATGGACGATACGACGCAGGCCACCGGGTTCGGCGACCTGGGGCTGGCGCCGGAGGTGCTGGCGGCGCTGGAGGTGCTGGGTTACGAGGAGCCGACGCCGATCCAGGTGGAGGCCATCCCGCTCCTCCTCTCCGGCCGCGACGTGATCGGCCGCGCGGCCACGGGAACGGGAAAGACGGCGGCGTTCGCCCTTCCCCTCGTCCAGCGCATCGATCCCGAGGGCGGGGTGCAGGCGCTGATCCTGGCGCCCACCCGCGAGCTGGCCGTGCAGGTGGCCGAGGCCACGCACCGCTACGGCTCGCGGCTCGGCGTGCGCGTGCTCGCGGTCTACGGCGGGCAGGCCATCGACCGGCAGCTGCGCGAGCTGCGGCGCGGCGTCCACGTCGTCGTCGGCACGCCGGGGCGCATCCTGGACCACATCCGCCGGCGCTCGCTGGACCTGTCGCGCGTGAACTACGTGGTGCTCGACGAGGCCGACGAGATGCTGGACATGGGGTTCATCGAGGACATCGACACCATCCTCGACGAGACCCCGCCCGAGCGGCAGACGGCGCTCTTCTCCGCGACGTTCCCGCCGCGCATCCAGGAGTTGGCCGACAAGCACATGCGCGAGCCGGCGCGCGTGACCGTGCGCCAGGACAAGCTCGAGACGCCGCTGGTCCGCCAGGTGGCCTACGTCGTCCCCCGGCCCTACAAGCTCGAGGCGCTCACCCGCATCCTCGACCTCGAGGCGCCCACCTCGGCCATCCTCTTCTGCCGCACGCGCAACGAGGTCGACGAGCTGACCGAGGCGCTGCAGGTGCGCGGCTACCGCCCCGAGGCGCTGCACGGCGGCCTCAACCAGGCGCAGCGCGACCGGGTGATGAAGAAGTTCCGCGACGGCACCGCCGATCTCCTCATCGCCACCGACGTGGCCGCGCGCGGGCTGGACGTGGAGCACGTGAGCCACGTGATCAACTACGACATCCCGCAGACGCCCGAGGTGTACGTCCACCGCATCGGGCGGACGGGGCGCGCGGGGCGCGAGGGAACGGCGGTCACCCTCGCCCAGCCGCGCGAGCAGTTCCTCCTCCGCGGGATCGAGCGCGAGGTAGGGCGGCCGATCGAGCGCGCGCGCGTGCCCACGGTGGCCGACCTGCGCGCGCGGCGGCTGGAGCTGATGCGCGCCGCGCTGGTGGAGACGCTGGAGGGCGAGGACTACGAGGCGTACCGCGACAACGTGGTGCTGCCGCTGGCCGAGGAGTTCGATCCGCTCGACATCGCGGCGGCGGCGGCCAAGCTGGCGGCCGACGCCACGCGCGGCGAGGAGCCCGACAGCGAGGTGGAGATCCCGCAGTTCGAGGAGCGCCGCCCGCCGCGCGACCGGGAGATGCGCGGCCCGCGCGGGCGCCAGGAGCGCTTCGACCGCGGTGGCGGGGGTGGCCCGCCGCGCCGCGGCCGCGACGGGCGGGGGATGACGCGGCTGTTCATCGGCGTGGGCCGGCGGCGCGGCATCCGCCCGGGCGACATCGTGGGCGCCATCGCGGGCGAGGCGCGCATCCCCGGCGAGGGGATCGGCGCCATCGAGATCGCCGACCAGTTCACCATCGTGGAGGTGGCCGAGGAGTTCGCCGAGCAGGTTCTCCGCGCGATGCGCAACGCGACGATCAAGGGCCGCCCGGTGAGCGTCCGCCCGGCGCGCGAGGGGTGACCGCGGGGCAGGAAAACTGAAAAGTCTCACGCAGAGGAGCAGAGGCAGCAGAGAACCAACTCCGCTGCCTCTGCTTCTCTGCGTGAGGCCAAATCTGTTTCTATCCGTCGCCGGGCGGCGGCTCGGACGACGGGCGGTGCGGCGACGGCGCGTTGAGCTGGGCGTAGAAGGTCTCGGCGTCCTTCAGGCGCTCCACCTGCGTGCGGAGCTCCTCGACCTCGGTCTGCAGCTGGGCCACGCGCGGGTCCTCCAGCCGCATTGGCTGCTGCGGATGCGGGGGGAGGTCGCGGTTGCGCTGGCGGCCGCCGCCGCGGACGGCGCGCACCACCATCGACACGCCGATGGCCACGAACAGGAACTCGATACCGCTCAGCATGGGGCGATCGGGGAAAAGGTGCGCTCCGCCGCGGGCGGCCGTGCGGCGGCCCGGTGACGGAGCAAGATAGCTCGCCCGCCGCCGCGGCGGGGAGTCCGATGTCAGTCGCGCGCGGATGCGGACGGCGCGTTCAGCTGCGCGTAGAACGATTCGGCGTCGCGCAGGCGCTCCAGCTGGCCGCGCAGCTCGTCGACCTCCGCCTGCAGCCGCGCCACCTGCGGGTCCGGCAGCGCGGGCGCCGGCGGCGGCGCGAGCTGCACCGGCTGCCGCGGTCCGCGCACGTGCGCGATGGCGGCGCCGACGCTGCGGATCACGATGCCCACGCTCACGGCCAGCACGGGGAACAGGGCGAGGAAGAACCAGGGTGGCGGTCCGTTCGGCGGCACGATCATGCTCCTGCGCGGGGGTGGTGGTCTGCGGGCGATGCCTCTACGGGCAAGCGCGTCCGAAGGATTCGCGCGGGGACAGGTCCGTTGAAATCTCACGCAGAGGGCGCAGGGGACGCAGAGAAAACAGTGTGTGGCGATGAGTTCTCTGCGACCTCTGCGGCCTCTGCGTGAGGCTTATCTGTTCGGGATGAATGATGATGACGATGGATGGACTTCGCTGGTGGCAGCGGGCGGTGATGTACCAGGTGTATCCCCGCTCGTTCTTCGACGCCGACGGTGACGGCGTGGGCGACCTGCCGGGGATCGCCGCGAAGCTGGACCACCTGCGGCGGCTCGGCGTGGACGCGGTGTGGATCTCGCCGTTCTATCCCTCGCCGATGCGCGACTTCGGGTACGACGTGACCGATCACCGCGGCGTCGATCCGCTCTTCGGCACGCTGGACGACTTCGACCGGCTGCTGGCCGGGGCGCACGCGCGCGGGCTGCGCGTCATCCTCGACTTCATCCCCAACCACACCTCCGATCTCCACCCCTGGTTCGTGGAATCGCGCTCGTCGCGCCAGAGCCCGCGGCGCGACTGGTATGTCTGGCGCGACCCGGCGCCCGGCGGCGGGCCGCCGAACAACTGGCTGAGCACCTTCGGCGGAAGCGCGTGGACGCTCGATCCCGCGACCGGCCAGTACTATCTCCACACCTACCTGCGCGAGCAGCCGGACCTGAACTGGCGCAACCCCGCCGTCGAGGCGGAGATGCTGGAGGTGATGCGCTTCTGGCTCGATCGCGGCGTCGACGGGCTGCGGGTGGACGCGGTGCAGAACGTCATCAAGGACGACCGCTTCCGCGACAATCCGCCAAATCCCGCGTGGCGCGAGGGCGACGACCCTTTCCTGTCGCTGCTCCGCGAGTGGTCGGGCGACCGGCCGGAGGTGCACGACGTCATCGCCCGCATGCGCCGCGTGGTGGACGGCTACGGCGACGACCGCGTGCTGATCGGAGAGATCTACAACCGGCCGGAGCGGGTGATGATGTATTACGGGGACAGCGGCGCCGGATGCCACTTCCCGTACAACTTCCAGCTGCTTGAGCTTCCCTGGCGCGCGCGGGAGATCGACGCGGCGGTGCGGAGATACGAGGAGATGCTGCCGCCCGGCGCGTGGCCCAACTGGGTGCTCGGCAACCACGACCGCCATCGCGTGGCCACGAGAGTCGGCGCGGCGCAGGCGCGCGTGGCGGCGATGCTGCTGCTGACCCTGCGCGGCACGCCCACCATCTACTACGGCGACGAGATCGGGATGGCGGACGTGCCGATCCCGCCCGGGCGCGTGCAGGACCCGTTCGAGAAGAACGTCCCCGGCCTGGGCCTGGGCCGCGACACCGAGCGCACGCCGATGCAGTGGAGCGGCGCGCCGCACGCCGGCTTCTCGGCCGCCGAGCCGTGGCTCCCCGTGGCCGCCGACTACCGCGAGACCAACGTGGAGACGCAGCGCTGCGACCCCGCGTCGTTGCTGGCGCTGCACCAGCGCCTGGTCGCCCTGCGCCGCGCCGAGCCCGCCCTCTCCGTCGGCGCGTGGTCGCCCGTCGACGCCGCGGGTGACGTGCTTGCCTACCTCCGCGAGCACGACGGGTCGTGCTTCCTCGTCGCCCTCAACCTCGGCCCGTCCCCTGCCACGCTCACTTTCGATGGCGACGGAGAAATCGTCCTCGCCACCGATCCGGATCGCCGTGCCGCACCCGTGCGCGGCCGCATCGAACTGCGCGGGGACGAAGGGGTGATCGTGCGGCTCGGATAGATCGGCATCACGGGACGAAGAAGCGGGGGTGGGCGCCCCGACGGACGCCCACCCCCGCTCGTCATCTCCCCGTCCCCTGTCCCCTACATCACCGGTAGATGGTGACGAAGTTCGACAGGGTGTTGCCGCTCGGCCAAGCGTTGTAGCACGCGCCGCTGCTGTCCTTGTACGAGCGGTTGGTCACCGTGCGCAGCGTGGTGCCGGCCAGGCCCTTGCCGTCCCAGGAGCGCCGTACGCCGTCGTAGTTGAAGTACGCCGTGTAGTAGCTCTCCGTCCCCGTGCAGTCCGCGCCGGTGAAGTGGCTGATGTAGGCGGCCTGCACCGGCGTGCACGACGCCTCGCCGCACCCCCCGACCATGTCGCCGTTCCAGTCCGGACCGTGCTGTCCAGGACCCTGCGGCCCGCTGGTGTCCTCATCCTTCACGAGCTCCTCGGTGCCGATCTCGCCCCACCGGCCCCCGTAGCGGAGCCACTCCTGCCCGGGCATCGGGCGCAGGTTCGTGCCCGATACCGGCATCTCGCCCACGTTCACCAGCCCGCCGCCCTGCAGCCCGGCGTCGTAGCCCTTGCCGCCGCTCCAGGTGAACCAGCGCTGGTCCGGGTTGGTCCAGCAGCTCTCGTTCGTCCCCTCGGGGTAGGCGCTGTCGCACTCGCCCTCGCTGGCGTAGCTGGCGTGCGACCCGTCGGCCACCCACACCTGCGGGTGCCTGCCGTTGTACCAGCTGATCTGGTACGCCTGCCACGTCTTGGGGCTGTAGTGCGCCGCGTAGATCAGTGTCACCGGCTGCTGGCTGCCGTTCAGCTGCACGGTGATGTGCTCCCAGTCCGCCTCGTGGTTGTAGGCGGAGATGAAGTCGTTGTACGCGTAGAAGAACCAGTACTGGATGCTGTATCCGCCCAGGTTGTTGCGGTACACGTGCGTGTACACCTTCCATCCCGACGGGTCGCGCACGCCCGGGTGCGTCACGTCGTCATTCGTGGCCTGCAGGAAGAACGTCTGGTCCTTGTTCCACCCGCCGTCGCCGTTGGAGCCGTAGGTAGTGCCCGAGTGCAGGCAGAACGAGCCCGTGCTCTGGTGGCGCTGGGCGGTCACGTTCGAGACGGTGATCGTACCCTGGTTCAGGATCTGGTGGTCAGGGCAGTTGTTGTGGTGGAAGCGCATCTGCACGTTCGACAGATACCACTCCACGTTGGCCGGCCACGTCCAGTCGCCCCACACGCTCCCCGCCTCGGCGCGGGAGATGAGATTGGGCATGTACAGCACCGGCGCGTAGGTGTCGGCCAGGTCGGCCTCGACGCCATCGTCGATCCCGTCGCCGTCGTTGTCCACGCCCCAGACAGCGGCGCGGGGCTTCTCGATCGAGGACGCCATGGGCTGCTCCGTGACGTCGGAACAGCCGGCCGCAAACACGGCAAGACCCAGCAGGGCCATCCACGTCTTCATCTGTTCACCGGAAGTCGCAAGGGTACCGATTCGCACGAACGGAGGTGCGATTGTGGACCGCAAAGCTATGCTATCAAATGATTTACGTCAAGTGTCGGGAAAGGGTGTTCCTCGCAACGGATTTCCGCGTCGCGATCGCGGCGAGGCGTTCCTCCATCTCCCGCGCGGTCCGGGTCGGGCGCGGTTCGGCGTAGAACCTGCGGATTTCGCGCGTGGAGCACGGGATGTCTCACGCGGAGCCGCGGAGACGCGGAGGAGTTGCGTGGCGCGGTGAGTTCTCCGCGACTCCGCGTCTCCGCGTGAGATTCGCTGGATGATCGAGACGGGAGGATGGCGATGGCGGACGACGACCGGCTGGTGGAGGGCGTGCGCGAGCGCGCGCTGCCGCTCGAGGACGAATCCGACCTCGACCCGCTGCTGGAGCGCATCGGCGACGCGCGCGTGGTGCTGCTGGGCGAGGCCAGCCACGGCACCAGCGAGTACTACACGTGGCGCGACCGCATCTCCCGCCGGCTGATCTCCGAGAAGGGCTTCGGCTTCATCGCCGTGGAGGGCGACTGGCCGGACTGCTACACCCTCAACCTCTACGCCAAGGACTGGGACGCGCCCGGCGCCGACGCGCGCGAGGTGCTGCACGCCTTCAGCCGCTGGCCCACCTGGATGTGGGCCAACGAGGAGGTGGCCGAGCTGGCCGAGTGGCTGCGCGAGTTCAATCACGGGCGCCCGGACGGCGAGCGCGTGGGGTTCTACGGGCTGGACGTGTACTCGCTGTGGGAGTCGATCGACGTCGTCACCCGCTACCTGGAGCGCGTGGACCCCGCGCTGGCCGAGCGCGCGCGGCGGGCGTACGGCTGCTTCGACCCGTACGAGGACGACGTGCAGGAGTACGCGTGGGCCACCGCCATGGTCCCCACCGACTGCGAGGAGGAGGTGATCCACGCGCTCGCCGAGCTGCGGCGCAAGGGGCCCGACTTCCGCCGCGAGGGTCCCGAGGCGTACTTCAACGCCGAGCAGAACGCGCTGGTGGCGCAGAACGCCGAGCGCTACTACCGCGCGATGATCCGCGGCGGCGCGGCCAGCTGGAACGTGCGCGACACGCACATGATGGAGACGCTGGACCGGCTCCTCCGCCACCACGGCCCCGGTGCGAAGGCCATCGTGTGGGAGCACAACACGCACGTGGGCGACGCGCGCGCCACCGACATGGCGCGCGCGGGGATGGTGAACATCGGCCAGCTCGCGCGCGAGGCGTACGGCGACGAGGTGGTGATCGCCGGGTTCAGCAGCTACGAGGGAAGCGTGATCGCCGGCGAGCAGTGGGGCGCGCCGATGGAGCGCATCGCCGTGCCGCAGGCGAAGGCGGGGAGCTGGGAGGACCTCTTCCACCGCGCGTCGGCGGAGGACAAGCTGCTGATGCTGGAGGGGTTCGACGAGGTGCCCGGCGCGCTGGAGCGCCGCGGCCACCGAGCCATCGGCGTGGTCTACCGCCCCGAGCGCGAGGCGTACGGCAACTACGTGCCCACGGTGATGCCCTACCGCTACGACGCCATGCTGTACATCGACCGGAGCCAGGCGCTGCACCCGCTGCACATGGCCCCCGTCCCCGACCACGAGGTGCCGGAGACGTATCCGAGCGGGATGTGAGGTCCGTTCCCGCAAGGAAAATCGTGCGGGAGATCTGGATTTTCGTGTGGGACGATGCGGCTGAAGCCGCGGCTACAACCACACGCAGTCCGCCTTCGCGGACTTCCCGGTGCGGACCAAACGCAGAAGCCCCACGGCAGCATCGCCGCGGGGCTTGGTTTGCCGGTGTTCGGGGATACGGGACGATGCCGCCCCGCCTCCGAAGTCCGCGAAGGCGGACTGTGTGTCGTTGTAGCCGCGAGTTCACTCGCATACACCCCCACCTCGCCGAACCTCATTCGGCCTGTCCGGGGACGCGGCCGGCGGGCTCAACCCTCCGCGACGGCGCTCGATGCTTCGATGTAGCCGGGGAGGGCGCGGATGAGCGCCTGGGTGTCGACGGGCTTGACCAGGTAGGCGGCGCAGCCGGCGGCGCGGAGCGCCTCGCGGTCGCCGTCGTCGTCGCGGCCGGTGAGCGCCACGACGGGGGTGTTCTGCGTCCGCGGCGCGGCCTTGAGCTGCCGCGCCACCTCCACGCCGGGAATGTCGGGGAGGCCGAGGTCGAGGAGAACGAGGTCGGGCGTGCGCTCGGCGGCCAACCTCACCGCCTCGGCGCCGTTGGGGGCGGCGGCCACGTCGTAGCCGCTCTCTTCCAGCAGGATGGTGAAGGCGGTGCGGATCGCGTCGCTGTCCTCCACCACCAGCACCAGGCGCCGCGCCGGCTCCGTCACGCCGCCGCGCCCTCCGCGACCGGCGACCGCGCCGCCTCGGCGTTCCCGACCTCCACGCTGGGCAGCGTGAAGTAGAAGCGGCTCCCCTCGCCCAGCTCGCTCTCCACCCAGATGCGGCCGCCGTGCAGCCGCACGAACTGGCGCGCGATCGCCAGCCCCAGCCCCGTGCCGTGGTGGATGCGCGCGCGGCTGGCGTCGACCTGCGCGAACTCCTGGAAGATCAGCTCGTGGTGCGCGGGGTCGATGCCGATCCCCGTGTCTTCCACGCCCACCTCGATCCAGCGCGCGTCCTGCGCCGAGCGCCGCGCCACCACCCGCACCAGCCCCGCGTCGGGGGTGAAGTCGATGGCGTTGCCGATCAGGTTGCCCAGCACGTGCGCCACCTTGTCGCGGTCGGCGTACGCGCGCGGCAGCTCCGGCGCCATCTCCGTCTCGAACGAGAGCCCCTTCCGCTCCACCAGGCTGGCGTTCATCTCGAACACCGAGCGCACCACCTCGTCCATGGCGAAGGCGGAGGGCTGGATGGAGATGGCCTGCGCGTTGGTCCTGGCGTAGGTGAGGATCTCCTCGATCATGGCGAGGAGCTGCCGGCACGAGCCGATCATGCTCTCGATGGCCTCGCGCTGGCGCGGCGTGATCTCGCCCAGCATCCCGTCGCGCAGGATCTCGCCGTAGGTGACGATGGCCGTGAGCGGGGTGCGCAGCTCGTGCGAGACGTTGGTCAGGAACTGGCTCTTGGCCACGTCGAGGTTGCGCAGCTCCAGCACCGTGCGCTCGAGCTCCTCGATCTTCCGCGACGTCTCGTGGCGGCCGTGCGCGTGCTGGTGGTGGTGCCCCTCGGGCTCCACCACCAGCACGGGTTGGCCGGCCTCCGGCTTCGGCGGCTCTACGATGCGGAAGCCCTCGCGGGCCAGCACCTCGCGGAGCCGGGCCTCGGCTTCGCGGCCGCCGTGGATCTGCAGTCGAAGGTCGGTCATGACGGACGCCGATGCGGGAACTGATGAATCAAACAACTTAGACCCGGCCTCCGGCCGCTGCAAGGAGATCATTCCCCCTCCACCGCTCCGCCGGGAGCTGCCGCGCCTCCCGGTCCCATGGGCTCGTATCGCCGGGCGACGACCTCGGCCCTGACGACCGCGGGCGTCTCCGCGTCACCTGTTTCCGCGGCGGGCGGCGGGATGCGGGAGAGTGCCGGAGAGCGCTCTGAGGGTCGGCACGGGCGTTGCCCCCTCTACGGGATGCGGAGCGCGAGGGCGGAAGGCTGGACGGAAGCCCCCCGGCACCCGCAGATTCAAGGCGTCACGCCACTCAGGAGCCCCCTCATGCAGATCCGCACCCTCGCCGCCGCGGCGCTCGTCGCGCTGCCGGCGTCCACTCTTCTGGTCGCCTGCGACCGTCGCGGAGAGGACACTTCCGACCGCCAGAAGATCGAGCAGCGCGCGCTGGAGCGCGACCTCGACATCGCGCTGCGCCCCGACACGCCCGCCGCGCCCGCGCAGATCGCCGACGTGCCGGTGACCGCCGAGCCGCCCGCCGCCACCCCGCCGGCGCCCGCGCCCGAGCCGGAGCCCGCGGCGCCCACCCGGCCGCAGCGGCAGACGCGCCGGCCCCCGCCGCCGCCCGAGCGCGAGCCCGAGCCGGCGCCGGTGGCCGAGGCGCCCGCGCCCGCCGCGCCGCAGTACGTCACGCGCACCGCGGCCGCGGGGCAGACCTTCGCGGTCAGCTTCGACCGGCAGGTGAGCGCGCGGACGGACGGCGTGGGCTCCACCTTCACCGCAACGCTCACCGACGCGCTGGTGGACGACCTCGGCCGCACGGTCATCCCCGCCGGGGCCACGGTGACGGGGCGGATCACCAGCGCCGAGCGCGGGCACCTGGGGCTGGCGTTCACCTCCGTCTCCTATGCCGGCGAGCACTACCCGATCGACGCCAGCGTGGTGACGAACCCGGTGACGCGGCAGGTGAACCTGGACAGCCGGGGCGAGCGGATCGCCAAGGTGGCCGCGCCGGCCGCCGCGGGCGCGGTGATCGGGCGCGTGATCGGCCGCAACCGCCGCGGCGCGGTGGTCGGCGCGGTGATCGGCGCCGCCGCCGGTGCCGCCACGGCGGGAGCGACGGCCACGGTCGACACGGTGGTCGACCCCGGCGCCACGGCCACCATCCGCCTCGACGGCCCCGTCACCGTCCGCCGCCGCGCCGACTGACGCACGCCGCGGCGACGGCAGATTGTGGATGCGAGCGCCCCCGCCGGCCGAGCCGGCGGGGGCGCAATGCTGGTCCTCTCCACGGCACGTGCAAAATCCATCTACAAGGCCTGGACCTCGAGGCCCCCGATGCGCGCGAACTCGCGTACGTTCGCGGTAGCGATCCGGAAACCGTGCGCGATGCACGTGGCTGCCAGCCAGAGGTCGTGCGTGCCGATCATGCGCCCCGTGGCCATCTGCTCCGCCCAGATCTGCGCATGGACGCGCGCGACGGCTACGTCTATGTCGACCATCGGGAATTCGCGAAACACCGCCTCGACGAACGCATTCCGCTTCGCCCGAACGCCCGCGTCCGTCGCCCTCCATACGCCGTGCAGCAGCTCGCTCGCCGTGATCACGGAAAGGAGCAGGGTATCGTCGGGATTCGAGCGCAGGGGGTCGAGCACCTCGATCCCCGCACGCTCGGCCCTGATGAAGACGCTCGTATCGATCAGGATTCCCACGGATCCCGTACGGGAACGGAATTCTGCTCCTCGCGAGCCGCGTCGATATCCCTCCCGAACGCTTCCGCCTCGTCTGCGCCAAGCCGTGGCAACGAGGCAAAGATCTCCGCGAGCTCGCTGACTCGCCGACCCGTGGGCACGGGCCGAAGCTCGGCAACCGCCTTTCCTCCACGCATCAGCACGAACCGCTCGCCACGATGCGCGACGCGGTTGATGTAGTCGGAGAAGTTGCGGGCGACGTCCGTGACCGAAGCGCTCTTCGACATCAGATCCTCCTCTCGCTAATCAGAATATCAGATTTTCGCTCTGATGTCTACTGAAAAAGCCTCGGGCTCGACCGCGCCCGAGGCTTTTCTCCAGCATATGGCTTCGATGCGCGCTACACGCCCGCCGCGACCGGCTCCCGCTGCCTCGCCGGGTAGTGGCTTTCGACGTAATCGTCCAGGATGCGCTTGAACTCCTCGGCGATGTGGTCGCCGCGGAGGGTGACGGCGTGCTCGCCGTCGACGTACACCGGCGCCTTGGGCTCCTCGAAGGTGCCGGGGAGCGAGATCCCCAGGTTCGCGTGCTTCGACTCGCCGGGGCCGTTCACCACGCACCCCATCACCGCCACCTTCATCTCCTCCACGCCGGGGTGCGTCTCGCGCCACACGGGCATCTGGTCGCGCAGGTAGCCCTGGATCTCCTCGGCCAGCTTCTGGAAGTAGGTCGACGTGGTCCGGCCGCAGCCGGGGCAGCTGGTGACCTGCGGCGTGAACGAGCGGATCTCCAGCGACTGCAGGATCTGCTGCGCGACGTGCACCTCCTCGGTCCGGTCGCCGCCCGGCTTCGGGGTGAGGGAGACGCGGATGGTGTCGCCGATCCCCTGCTGCAGGAGGATGGACAGCCCCGCGGTGGAGGCCACGATCCCCTTCGTCCCCATCCCCGCCTCGGTCAGGCCGAGGTGGAGCGGGTAATCGGAAAGCGGCGCCAGCATCCCGTAGACGGCTACCAGGTCCTGCACGCCGGAGACTTTCGCCGACAGGATGATGCGGTCGTGCGGCAGCCCCAGCCGCTCGGCCAGCGCGGCGGAGCGCATGGCGCTTTCCACCATCGCCTGCATCATCACCGTCTTCGCGTCCTCGCGCTCGGCCTCGGGACGGCGCGCGTTGGCGTCCATCATCTCCGTCAGCAGCGCCTGGTCCAGCGAGCCCCAGTTGACGCCGATGCGCACCGGCTTCCCGAACTCCAGCGCCTTCTCGATGATGGCGGCGAAGTTCTCGTCGTGCCGCTTCGCCCCCACGTTGCCGGGGTTGATGCGGTACTTGGCCAGCGCCGCCGCGCAGTCCGGGTACCTGGCCAGCAGGAGGTGGCCGTTGTAGTGGAAGTCGCCCACGATGGGCACGTGCACGCCGCGCTGCGCCAGGAACTCCACGATGTGGGGGACGGCGCGCGCGGCCTCGTCGTTGTTCACCGTCACGCGCACGATCTGGCTGCCGGCGCGCCAGAGCGCGGCCACCTGGCGGACGGTGCCCTCGATGTCGGTGGTGTCTGTATTGGTCATCGACTGCACGACCACGGGGTGCGCGCTCCCCACGGGAACGTCGCCCACCCAGGTGGTGACGGTCGGCCTTCGCTGGATCGGCTGCATGCGTCTCAGACGGACTGAACGGTGGATCAGGAAGCCATAAATCTAACGCAGATGCGGAGAAGACGGCAATTCGCCGCCGGCCGGATCGCGATCGGCGGAGAAGGAAGATCGGGCGCGCGCCGTCAGGATCGTTGCTTGTCCGAAGTGGCGCATTATCGTGATCGCCGTCTCCCGATCTCTCCTTCTCCTCTCTCCGATCTCCTACCCCCATGTCACGACTCTGGCTCGGCGTCCTGTGCGGGATCGTCTACGGCGGGCTGTCCGCGGCGTCGATGATCCCGCTGAGCTTTCCGGACAAGCGCGCGGCGCTGATCGGCGCCTTCCTGAACCGCTTCGCCATCGGCGCGGTGATCGGGATGGCCGTCGGGGCGCCGCAGGTGAGCAACGTCCCGCCGTGGGCGCTCGGCCTGGTGATCGGCCTCCTCGTCAGCGCCGCGGACGCGGTGATCACGAAGGCCTACGCGCCGATCCTCGTCCTCGGCGCGATCGGCGGCGCCGTCATCGGCTACGTGATCGGGCGATGGGGAGCGTGACCAGGTGATGCCGGCGACCGTGGACGCGCGTATCTTCCCCGCACTTTCGCACTTTCGCACTTTCGCACTTTCGCACTTTCGCACTTTCGCACTTTCGCACCCGAGATGCCCCAGCCGATCCTCCAGGTCGACGCCTTCGCCGACCGTCCGTTCGGCGGCAACCCCGCCGCGGTGTGCGTGATGCCCGCCGCGCGCGACGAGGCGTGGATGCAGGACGTGGCAGTGGAGATGAACCTCTCCGCGACGGCGTTCCTGCACCCGGAGGACGGCGGGTTCCGGCTGCGCTGGTTCACGCCGACGGTGGAGGTGGCGCTCTGCGGGCACGCCACGCTGGCCAGCGCGCACGTGCTGTGGGAGACGGGCGCGCTGGCGCCGGGCGACGAGGCGCGCTTCCACACGAAGAGCGGCCTCCTCACCTGCCGCCGCGACGACGGGTGGGTCTGGATGGACTTTCCCGCCCAGCCCGAGCAGGCGTCGGAGCCGATCCCCGGGCTGGCCGAGGCGCTGGGCGTTCCGCTGGTGTACGTGGGCCGCAGCCAATTAGACGTGCTGGTGGAAGTAGGATCGGAGGATGAAGTGCGCGCGGTGGAGCCGGACCTCCGCGCGCTGCGCGGCGTGCGGACGCGCGGGGTGATCGTCACCGCGCGCGCGTCGGACGGGGGATACGACTTCGTGTCGCGCTTCTTCGCGCCCGCGGCGGGGCTGGACGAGGACCCGGTGACGGGGTCGGCGCACTGCGTTCTCGCACCGTACTGGGCGCGCAGACTCGGCCGCGGCGAGCTGACCGGCTACCAGGCCTCGCGCCGCGGCGGCACCGTGCGCGTACGCGTCGCCGGCGATCGCGTGCTCCTGGGCGGCCGCGCCGTCACCGTCCTCCGCGGCGAGCTGGCGGACTGAGGGGAAAGAAAGTCCTAAGTCCCAAGTCCTAAGTCCTGAGTGAGTGGGGCGTTTGCGATCAGGCGTGCACGAAACGCGGATAGAACGTCATCCTGAGGCCGGTCAGACCGTACTTTCGTCGCGGACGATGACGGCAGGCCGAAGGATCTATAGCCTGTTGCGGCACACACTTGCGGAGACGCGAGGATGCTTGCCCCGTGTTTCGGCTCGGTACCGCGACGGGCGTTCACGCCGATGCGATAGATCCTTCGGGCGCCGCGAGCGTTCGTGCGGACGCAGGCATTCGGCGGCGGCGCCCTCAGGATGACGTCTTCAGGTTAAGGTTCGAAGGACGAGCCCCGGCCGGAATCGATCCGCCGGGGCTTGCTGCTTCTGCAGAAACCTGCGCTGCCTCGCTTCCGTAGGCCCGCACAATGTGACACACGCGGCGTCCGCATCCGTGGACGCAGGGCGACCGCCGCCGAGCGCCGATCCCGCGCGCGGTGATCCGCATCTCCATCCAGCGAAAGGAGATGCGATCCCGGCGCGAAATCCGTCCCGCGTGGCGCGGATGATCCATGGTGCGGCGGCGACGTCCATCCGCGACGGTCCCGTCATCCCCCCGAGCCGTTTCCGATCATGCTCACCACAGCCGCAACCCTGCTCCTGCTCACCGGCGCGCCCGCCGACAGCTCGCGCGCGCTCCCCGCGTCCGTCATCGCCAGCGCCTACCAGGACGACGCCGTGGCGCGCGAGCTGGTGCGGCGCGCGCGAGAATATCGCCGCACCACCGACCGGAGCGTGCGCGCGTACCGGGCGCTGGCGCGGCAGCGGATGGCCGCCGGGCTGCGCACCCCGCTGCGCGAGCGGATGCTGGCCTCGCAGGAGCTGGCGGCGCGCATCGACTGGCGCCGCGAGGGGCCGGTGAGCGTCGACATCGTCGGCGCCCGCGCCCGCAACGTGGCCGACGAGGACGACGACGACAACGACGTGCGCGGCGAGGCGCGCAGCCTGGCCTTCGACCCGGCGGACGACCGAATGCGCATGGGGCTGCTGGGCGGCGAGACCTGGATCCGTCACCCGCTGGCCGAGGGAAGCGAGCGCGACTACCGCTTCCGCGCCGGCGACACGCTGACCGTGCGCCTCAGCGGCGGCGAGACGGTGCGCGTGTACGAGCTGCGCGTGGAGCCGCGCCGGCTGGACGCGCCGCTTGTGAGCGGGTCGATCTGGCTGGAAGACCGCAGCTACGGCGTCGTCCGCACGCTGCTGCGCCTGTCGCACTCGCTGATGGAGGAGCTGCGGACGGAGAGCCGCCGCGACTCCGCCGGGCGGCGCCAGGTGAACGTGAGCGCGCAGATCGGCGGCGACAGCACGCCCCAGCGCCGGCGCCGCCGCGGCGGGAGCGGGTGGATGGGGATGCTGCCGGACATCCGCATCGACGTGCGCTACGTGACCACCGAATACGGGCTGGTGCAGGGGAAGTGGTGGATGCCCACGCTCTCGGCGATCGACGCCACGATGACCGCGGGGCCGCTGACCGTGCCCGTCCGCTTCGAGCGCAGCTACTCGCAGTACGCGGTGGAGGGCGATGCGGCGCCGGGCGCGCTGGCCGCCGCGCCGCCGCGGGCGCAGCGGCCGGACACCCCCGCCGCCTGCCGCGACGGCGGCGAGTGCCTGTGCGCGGTGGGCGTCTGCCGCGAGGTGGAGGTGCGGATGCCGGCCGACACCACGACGCTCGCCAGCAGCCCCGACCTGCCGCCGCCGCTGGAGCAGGGCGCGCCGCTCCTCTCCGGCAAGGAGGCCGACCAGCTGGCCGGCGAGCTGCGGCGCGTGGCTAGCGACCCGTGGATCTTCCAGCCGCCGGCGTGGCGGCGCGCGCCGCTGCTGATGCGCTACAACCGCGTGGAGGGGCTGTCCGTCGGCGTCCGCCAGTCGGGCGACTTCGGCCCCATCGCCGCCGACGGCACGCTGCGCATTGCCACGGCCACGGGCGAGCCAGACGTGGAGATCGGCGTGCGGCGCGAGACGGCCGAGCGGCGCCTGCGCCTGGCCGGGTACCGGCGCCTGTCCGCGGCGAATCCGGAGGAGCGGCCGCTGGGGATCGGCAACTCGCTCTCGGCGCTGCTGTGGGGGCGCGACAACGGCGACTACTTCCGCGCCACCGGCGTGGAGCTGCGCGGCGCGCCGCCGCGCTCGGTGCGGCAGTGGGTGGAGTGGCGCCTGTTCGCCGAGCACCAGGGCCCGGTGCACAACGAGACCGACGCCACGCTGCGCGGCGTGTTCTCCGACTTCGACTTCCGCCCCAACATCCGCGCCGACCGCGCGGACCAGTTCGGCGCCGCGCTCACCCTGCGGCCATGGGCCGACCGCGACGTGCTGGGCGTGCGCTGGGGCACCGCGCTGGGGCTCGACGCCGAGGCCGGCACCTTCCGCTTCGCCCGGCCCTCGCTCACGCTGCGCGGCGCCACGGAGCTCGGCCGGCTCGCGGTGGCGCTGGAGGGCGCGGCGGGCACCAGTTTCGGCGACGTGCCGGTGCAGTCGCTCTGGCGCCTGGGCGGCGCGGCCACGCTGCGCGGCTACGACGGCAGCAGCGCGGCGGGCACCGCGTTCTGGCGCGGCCGCGGCGAGCTGGGGATCGGCTCCGGCGCGTTCCGCTACGCCGTGTTCTCCGACGTGGGCTGGGCCGGCGCGCGCGACGCCGTTTCCTTCGATCGCCCGCTCTGGTCCGTGGGCGCCGGCGCCAGCGTGCTGGACGGGCTCATCCGCGTCGACCTGGCGCGCGCGCTCCGCGAGCCGAAGGGGTGGCGCCTCGAGCTCTACATGGATGCGGCGTTGTAGATCCAAAAAGAATTTCACACAGAGGGCACGGAGGAAAAAGAGAGGCACAGAGAACCAATCGCGGTCCTCTGTGCCTCTCTTTTTCCTCCGTGTCTCCGTGTGAAAAATAGATCGCCAGAGGATCACGCAGAGTCAGCAGGGTGAGCAGTTGGACCGCTGCCGCTTCGGAGTGCGCTAAGTTGTTGTTGCAGTGTTGCAGTTACCTCTCCCATCGGTTTGGGAGAGGTCGAAAAAGTGAAGAGCCGTGACGGCAGTTTTGTCACGGCTCTTCGCTTTTTCGGGTGAGGACCCATCCCCGGCTCGGCTCGAATCTTACCGCACGCGGCGGAAGACGTACTCCTGCGGGTCCACGAAGTCGGGGCGGACCTGCATGCGGAACGAGTCGGCCTTCCCGCTCGCGT
This sequence comes from Longimicrobium sp., assembly GCA_036377595.1. Lineage (NCBI taxonomy): Bacteria > Pseudomonadati > Gemmatimonadota > Longimicrobiia > Longimicrobiales > Longimicrobiaceae > Longimicrobium > Longimicrobium sp. The sequence continues at coordinate 62,572 of DASUYB010000104.1, forward strand.
CCACGGTGAAGGTGACGAGGCTGGTGGCCAGGTAGCGGTCCTGCCACGTGGCGCGGAAGGTGTCGTACTGCCAGTGCGCCAGCTCGCCGCCGATGCCGGGGTTGTGCACCAACTGCAGCCGCAGCGCGCCGTTCGCCGCCGTCACCCGCGCCTCGCCGAGCACGGGGTTCTGGTACGTGCCCGCGTAGCCATCCAGCGCCAGCGTGGGGCGGGTGCCGGTGACGTGGCCGGCCTCGGGGTCCGCCGGCGGCTGGCGCAGGCCGAGCTGCACGCGGCTCCAGTCACGCTCCGGGTTGCCCAGCATCCGGTCGATGATCTCCCAGAAGAGCGCCGAGTACAGCGACTGCTCGTCGTAGTTGGTGAAGATCGCCACGCCGAAGTCCGCCTCGGGGACGAAGCCGGTGTACGACAGCATCCCGTCCATCCCGCCGCTGTGGTAGACCAGCAGCTTCCCGGAGTAGTCGCGCAGGAACCACCCCATCCCGTACGCCGCGAAGTGCGTGCTGGGGAAGAGGCGCCGCGTGGCCGCGCCGATCGGGATCGTCGTCTGCGGGTTGCGCAGCTGCAGGATCACCGCGGAGTCCACGATGCGGCGGCCGCCGTACGCGCCGCTGCGCAGCTGCATCCGCAGCCACTGCGCCCAGTCGCGCACGCTGCTGTTCAGCGCGGCGGCGCCTGGCCCGTTGTCGAGATCGCGGTAGGGCACGGTGACGATGCGCCCGCCGATCTTCGTGTGCGGCCGCGCCACGTTCTCCATCCCCCGCAGTTGGGAGATGCTGGTCGTGGTGCGCGTCATCCCCAGCGGCTGCAGGAGGCGCGCGCGCAGGAAGTCCGCCCAGCTCGTCCCCGTGACGGCGGGGATGATCTCGCCCGCGGCCACGAAGAGCACGTTGTTGTAGCCGTACTCGCCGCGGAAGCTGGTGACGGGCTCCAGGTTGCGGTACGCGGCCAGCACGTCGCGCGTGGAGCGGTCGGACCCGTACCACAGCAGGTCGCCCTGCCAGGTGGCGTAGCCCGCGCGGTGGCCCAGCAGGTCGCGCACGGTCAGCTCGCGCGTGGCCCACGGGTCGTGCAGCTGGAAGTACGGGAGATACTGCGTCGCGCGGTCGCTCCACCGCAGCTTCCCTTCCCCCACCAGAAGCCCCAGCGCGGTCGCTGTCACCGCCTTGGTGTTGGATGCGACGGCGAAGACGGTGTTCTCGTCCACCCGCTCGGGCTTGCCGAGCTCGCGCACGCCGAAGCCCTTCGCGTAGATCACGCTGTCGTGGCGCACGATGGCCACGGCCAGGCCGGGCACCTCCCAGTCGCGCATGGCCTGCTCGATGTACGCGTCCAGCCCGCGCAGCGGGTCCGCCGCCTGCGCGCGCAGCGGCAACGCCCACGCGAGCGCGGCGGCGAGGATCGCGAGCAGGCGGATGGAGAGGGGTCGACGGTGGTGGTTCATGGTGATTCTGAGATGGAGATCGTGATCGAATCGCGGGACGGGGACAAGCTAGGGACCGCATGGGATCGGCAACAGCGGGGGATGCGGGGCGGAGGGTGACATCTCCCACCGTCCGGTGTATTCTTCCCGCCCCTTATCATCAACCTGAACGTTGGACGTGGTTTGAGCGAAGAGAACCGCACGCCCGCGCTGGACGCCGCTGCCGCGCGCGACCTGCTGGACCGCGCGCGCGAGGCGCGCGGGAACGCATACGCGCCCTACAGCAAGTTCCCCGTCGGCGCGGCGCTGCTGGCCGCCGACGGGCGCGTGTTCACCGGCGTGAACGTGGAGAACGCGTCGTACGGCTTGTGCAACTGCGCCGAGCGCGTGGCCGTGGGGAAGGCGGTGAGCGAGGGCGTGCGCGACTTCGCCGCCATCGCCGTGATCGGGCCCGAGGACACGGTGGAGTGCAGCCCGTGCGGCGCCTGCCGCCAGGTGCTGTTCGAGTTCACCCCCGACATGGTGCTGGTGATGCCCGACGGTGCCGGCGTGCGCATGTACTCCGTCCGCGAGCTCCTTCCCGGCGCGTTCGACGCCGCGCGGCTGCCCGTGCAGGGGACGCCGGTGTGAGCACGCCCGGCGTGGTGCCGCTGATCGAGCGGAAGAAGAACGGCGGCGAGCTGGCGGCCGACGAGATCGCGTGGCTGCTGGACCGCTACGTGGCCGGCGAGGTGGCCGACTACCAGGTGTCGGCGTGGCTGATGGCCGTCTGCTGGCGGGGGATGACGGAGGCCGAGACGCTGGCCATGACGCGGGCGATGGTGGCCAGCGGCCGCGAGCTGGAGTGGGAGGGGATCGGCCGGCCGACCGTCGACAAGCACAGCACCGGCGGCGTGGGCGACAAGACCAGCATCGTCCTCGTCCCGCTGATGGCGGCGGCCGGCGCGGCGTTCGTGAAGATGAGCGGGCGCGGGCTGGGCCACACCGGCGGCACGCTCGACAAGCTCGAGGCCATCCCCGGCTTCCGCGTGGAGATCCCGCTGGACGAGATGCGCCGCCAGGTGGAGCGCATCGGCGCCGCGCTCGTCGGCCAGTCTCCCCAGCTCGTTCCCGCCGACGGCAAGCTGTACGCGCTGCGCGACGTGACCGCCACGGTCGATTCGGTGCCGCTGATCGCCAGCAGCATCATGTCCAAGAAGCTGGCCGGCGGCGCGCGCTCGATCGTGCTCGACGTGAAGTGGGGATCGGGCGCGTTCATGACCACGCTCGGCGAGGCGCGCACGCTGGCCCGCACGCTTGTCCGCATCGGCGAGGGCGCGGGGCGCGCGACGCGGGCCGTACTGAGCTCGATGCGCGAGCCGCTGGGGCGCGCGGTCGGCAACGCGCTGGAGGTGCGCGAGGCCATCGACACGCTGAACGGCGGCGGCCCCGACGACCTGTGGGCGCTGGCGCTGGAGCTCGGCGCGCACCAGCTGCTGATGTCCGGCCTCGCGTCGAATGCGGACCAGGCGCGGGCGACGCTCACGCGCCTGCGCGACGAGGGCGCCGGCGCGCGCAAGCTGGCGGCGCTGGTCGAGGCGCAGCACGGCGACCCGCGCGTGGTCGACGACCCGTCGCGCCTCCCCGCCGCGCCGGTGGTGATGGAGATGAAGGTGGAGGGCGAGGGCGCGCGCTGGGTGGCCGAGGCCGACGCGCGCGCCATCGGCGACGCGGCGCTGGCGCTGGGGGCGGGGCGGCGGAAGAAGGGCGATCCCATCGACCCCGCCGTCGGCATCGTGCTGCGCGCGCGCATCGGCGACCGCGTGGAGCCCGGCCAGCCGCTGGCCGACGTCCACGCCCGCGGCGACGCCGATGCGCAGCGCGCGATCGACGCCCTCCGCGCCGCCTTCGTCCTCTCCCCCGACCCCGTCGCCGCCCCGTCCGACGCGTACGAGGTGATCGGGGCGTAGGAGAAGATTCCCGACGCGGCCCTGGATTGGGCGGCTCGGATGTCGGTCGAGTATGCGAGTGAACTCGCGGCTACAACTACACGCAGTCCGCCTTCGCGGACATCACATCCGCGCGGACGCGGCGGTGAGTCATCAACGGAAAGTGGCTGCGCATCGCCGATGCGCAGCCACTCGTCTTGTCGCCGTTGAAGTCCGCGAAGGCGGACTGTGTGTCTTCGTAGCCGCGAGTTTACTCGCATTGTCGGATCTACCCGGTGCGAGCAAGCGCTGGGCACGCATCACTGCGAGCCCAGCGGCGGCGTCTGCTCGGGGTAGAGGGAGACGCGCACGTAGCGGCCGGTGTCGAGGAAGCGCCGCGCCGCGTCGCGCAGGTCGTCGCTGGTGAGGGTCTGCGACAGCGGCACGGCGGGGATCAGGCGCGGGTCCCAGCCGTACTGGTCGTAGATCATCAGCGCGCCCGCCCAGTAGCCGTTGTCGCGGATGCTGACCTCGCGCTCGCGGCGCTGCGCCTCGCGCACCTTCTGCAGGTCCTCCGGGCGCACGCCGCTTGCCTTCACCGAGTCGATCTCCGCGAAGACCACGCGGGTGAGCTCCTCCAGCCGCTCCGGCGCCGCCCCGAAATCCACCGAGAAGCGGTACTCCGGCACCGGGTCGCGCTCCGCGCCGCCGCTCACGCCCACGCCGTAGGTGCCGCTCAGCTCCTCGCGCAGCCGCTCGCGCAGGCGGATCTCCAGCGCCTCGCCCAGCGTGCGCAGCAGCGACACCGTGCGCCGGTCGAACTGCTGCAGCGGGCCGCTGAACACGATGGCCGTGCGCGACCGGGGCTCGATCCCGCGCCGCACCTCGGTGCGCACCACGCCGGCGGGCGCGCGCATCCCCACGTCGCGGAAGTTCTCCTTCCGTCCCGACGACGGCAGCCCGCCCAGGTAGCGCTCCACCAGCGGGCGGATGGAGTCGGGGTTGAAGGCGCCCACGATCCAGAAGGTGAAATCTCCCGCGTCGGCGAAGCGCTCGCGGTAGATGGCCAGCGAGCGGTCCAGGCTCAGCGAGTCGAACGTGGCCGAGGTGAAGGGCCGCGCGCGGAGATGGTGGCCGCTGAGAAGGGCCGTCAGCGTATCGCCGAACGCGCTCTCGGGGCTGGCGCCGCGGTCCCGCAGCGCCGCCCGCCCGCGCTGGAGATACGCCTGCCACGCGACCGAATCCCGCCGCGGCTGCGTCATGTACAGCCAGACCAGCTGGAACATCGTCTCCGCGTCGCGCGGGCTGGCGTAGCCGCTCACCGACTCGCCCAGCGCGCCGACCTCGGTCCCCACGCTCACCGCCTTCCCCGCCAGCCGCTTCGACAGGTCCGTCACCGACAATCGCCCCACCCCGCCGACCGCCACCGCCGCGCCCGCCGTCTGCGCGTAACGGAAGAGCGAGTCGGGGATCAGTGACGTCCCGCCCGGGCTGCGGCCGGCCAGGATCATCTCGTCCTGCTTGTAGTCGGTCGGCTTCAACACCACGCGCACGCCGTTCGACAGCCGCCACTCCGTCACCCCGATCTCCGGGGTCCTGCTGGTGGAGACGATGCGCCCCGGCGCGGGAAGGCGGTCGAGCAGAGGCGCGTCGGAGACTGTGTCGGCGTACGCGGCCAGCGGCGCGCGCGCGACGGAATCGGCGATCGCCGCCAGCGCCTGCTCGGTGGGGACCCGCGTGGTGTCGGGGGCGACGACGAGGATGCTGCGGTCCGTCGTCGCGAGCGCCGAACGGGCGACGGAATCGACCTCGGCCAGGGTGATCCCCGGCATCAGGTCGCGGTTCAGCCGGTACTCGGTGGTGGTGGAGAGGAGCGGGCCGCCGTAGAGGAAGTGCCCCACGTACCGCCCGGCGAAGTCGCCCGACGTCTCCTTCGTCCGTTCCGCGTAGATCTGCTCCCACTGCCGCAGCAGCTCGGCGCGCGCGCGCGCCAGCTCCGGCGCGGTGAAGCCGAAGCGCGCCGCGCGGCCGGACTCCGCCAGCAGCGCGGCGAGGCCACGTTCCGCGCCGGCGTCGGGCACCTGCGCGCTCAGGAAGTAGGCGTCCAGCCGCCGCAGCAGCGAGCCGCGGTACGAGCTGACGTTCAGGAAGGGCGCGTCGGGGCGCTGGGTGATGTCGGTCAGGCGCTGGTCAAGCATCGCCCCGTACAGCGACTCCACGATCCCCTCGCGGTAAAGGCGCGCGGTGCGGCGGATGCGCGACGGCACGGTGCGCACCACGTCGACCGACGAGCCGGTCGCCTCGCGGTCGGTGACCACGGAGAAGCGCGTGTCGGCATGGCCAGGAACGCCGAACTCTTGCCGCGGCCGCGGGTTCGGGCGCGCGGCGAGGCGGCCGAAGCGCTCGCGGATCATCGCCTCCACGCGCTTGGGGTCGAAGTCGCCGACGGCGACCACGGCCATCAGGTCGGGCCGGTACCACGTCTCGTAGAAGCGGCGGACGGCCTCCACCGGCGCGGTGCGGACGATCTCGGGGTCGCCGATGGGGATGCGCTCGGCGTAGCGGCTCCCGGCGAAGAGCACGGGAAACTGCTTGTCGCGGATGCGCGCGCCGGCGCCGCGGCCCAGGCGCCACTCCTCCACCACCACGCCGCGCTCCTTGCGCACCTCGGCGGTGTCGAACGAGATGGCGCCGGCCCAGTCCTCCAGGATGTCCAGCCCGCGCTCCAGCACGCCCGCGGTGTCGGTGGGGAGGGTGAGCATGTACACGGTCTCGTCGAACCCCGTGTACGCGTTCACGTCCGGCCCGAAGCGCATCCCCACGCGCTCGAGGAAGTTGACGATCTCCTGCCCGGCGAAGCGGCGCGTGCCGTTGAACGCCATGTGCTCCACCACGTGCGCCAGCCCGCGCTGGTCCGGGTCCTCGAGCACGGAGCCGGCGTTCACCACGAGCCGCAGCTCGGCGCGCTTCGGCGGCTCGGCATTGCGGCGCACGTAGTACGTCAGCCCGTTCGGTAGCCGCCCGACGACCACGCTGGTGTCGTTCGGCAGCAGCGAGTCCGCCGCGGCGGCGCGCGGCCGTGCGGGCGCCGTCGTCGTCCGCTGCGCGTCAGCCGTGGACGCGGCCAGCACCATCGCCGCAGCGAGGGCGGGAAGGATTCGGGAGATCGGGGTGATCCGGGTGATGATTCGCACTGCGCTACGTTTCAGGTGATGGTTCGTCCGCGGGCGTTGCCGGGCGAATGAATTCGCGGCAGATTCAGCCTGAATGCCCATTCGGGAGCAAGATGCTCGGAAACGGCGCAAAACCTAGATGTGCGCGCGCAACCTGCACGTCCAGAGCCGCCGAACCCAGCAGCTTGCGCGGGTAACTGACAGTAGAACTGACAGCCAGAGCCCGCCGGAATCCCCGGCGGGCTCCAATCATCCGGGGGCTAATCTGCCCGGAAAATCGTCATCAGGCTTCGGGGAGACAAGCCCCCCGCTTCGCCAGCCCGTGGCGGAGTGTCGCAAACAAGCTTCTAATTCTCTTCGCCCGGATACAACTGGTTTACGGCGTCGGCCACTATATGCAGAACGGTCCAATGCATTGGGACGAGTTGCCACGAGCCGTGTGCAAGCTCGTTCCTAAAGGTCCGTACCATCTCGGCCACATCGCGGAGCCATGCATCCGCAGCTTGGTCGTCAGTTGGGTCCCCGCCGATCAACGTCCACTGTTTGAACAAGCGTCCTTTAAGAAGGCCCGTGTCAAGGGCCTCTGTAAGGAGTTCCGCGAATGAGGGCCGACGCTTTCTGCTCCTGACCAGACGCTCCCGCAAAGCCCATTCAAGAGTTGCGTACGCCTGTTGCTGGCTCAGCATCGTGAAACGGTAGACGAACCACGAATAGACGCCAAGATGAAGTGCCGTGATAAAGTGTTCGCGGATTTGCTCGGGCACGGCGTCGTTGAGTTGGACGCGGGTAGCGTATCGATGGAAGTCCTCTAGGGTAACCGGCCGCGTTTCTCCCGTTTCCGTATTCAAAAGTGCGCCTACGCTTCTGCTGTCGGGCGCAAGGAGCTCGTCCACAGATTTCAATGTCTCCGGCATCTTCGGCTTGGTCTTTCTGAGGCTTGGGGGGGATCTGGCTTTTTGTATACGGGGCACAGCGGGGCGGACGAATAATAAACGTACCGGGCTCCAAAATCCAAAAATCGGAAAGGCGGGCCGGGCTCGGGGGGGACAAGCCCCCCACTCGCCCGCCGCGCTGGTTTTTCAGGGCTGGACCGCTTCGTCCTGTAGCCAGCCGGGGAGCGTGTCGCTGTGCGTCCGTAGGTACTCCGTCAACGCCGTCGTGAGCGCTTCCCGCGCGGCTGTCCGGTGCTCGGCCGGAAGGTCGGCGACGGCGAGCCCAAGCCCGACAACGCTTGGATGCGGTGCCTTTGCTCCCTGCGCGTAGGACAGCGCGGCCAATGGCTCCCACGTCTCCGGCGAAACCATATCGACGCTGGAGATGATCCCGTTTAACGCATCCATCGGGACGCCGGTGTCCTGCGCTACTCCCGCAATCCCGCGCGGGTGAACCCATGCCGCGCGACGGATGGCGAACCGTACGGTTTCCGTCACCGCTACGGCGTGGATGAAAACCAAATGCTCCGGATCTTCTGGCTCGGGATTCACCTCCGCGAGCCAGGGCGGCGGCGCTATGCTGCGCTTGCGGTAGATGCCCGCGAGGGCGGCCAGCAGCTCAGCCCGCGCGCTATCGCGCTCATCTTCCGGAATGTCCGCCACGATATCCCCAACCAGCTCCCGGCGAAGGCGCTCCCGTTCTTCCGCCATACTATCTCGTCGCTCCGGTGAATGTGGCTCCAAAATCGGAACGGCGGGCTCGGGGGGGACAAGCCCCCCGCTCGCCCGCCGAAGGTGTAGCGCTTTCTCGGGCGTGCCCCGACTTGCCCCGTCTGCGGATGCACCTTCTCGCGTTCACCCACCGCTGACGATCAGCGTCCGTCGCAAACACCACGGCTCCAGCGGAGGGTCGGGTGCGCAAGGCTCTGCCTGTGTGATCCGCCTGCGAAGCGCGGCAGCGCGGAGGTCGAGATCTCGCACGTCATCGTCGTTCCCCGGCTCCAGCAGAGCACGCGCAATTTCACGCGCGAGCGCCGCCAACTCCGCGCGTAACGTTTCCACGGACTCGTGTTCCGCGCCCCCACTCACGCTACAGCCCCGATCCGTAGAAACCGTCGCGGCCGAGCGGGGGCAACTCGCGGAGCAACCGGTCCAACCACTCTCTTTCCGCGCGTCTGTCCCGATCCCTTTTCGCATGCACGCTTACAGGCTCAGGCGGAAGCGCATCTTCGGGCGTGGCGGCTAAAGCCTGATTCTTCCTTATGCGTCTCAATACGGCGTCCAGTCGGGGTCCGATGCCACTTCCCGCGCGAAGCGCTTTAGACGCTCATGTAGCGGAACGGTGGCAGGTATTCGCTCGTCCGGATCAAGGGCGCGAATGAACACCGTCCCAAGGCGATTCTCCGCCTCATGAGGGTCAAGCCCTGCATCTTCCAGCTCCCGCCTCACCGGCTCACGCCAACGCGTGTAGATGGCTAGGAACGTTTCGCCGTCGTCGTCTGCCGGTTCACCAATGCATCGGCGCAGCAGTTCGTCGTCGGAAAAACCGTCAAGTGGTGCGTGGGTCATGGGAGGGCGCAGCCATAAAGCCAGAGTTGCATTCAACGCGGGAGGAAGGGATCGCCCAGCCCTGGTGTGTACCGTCAGGACGTAGCTGGAACAGCCGAGCCCTCAGCACCAGACGACCCCCAATCAAGCCCCCACTCTCGGCGAACCGCTCTCCATCCGGTCGGAGCATGCGGACAACAGCCGCAACGAGCCCTGCACCGGCCCACCATGTTAGCTGAGCGGCGCGAGAGACGCGGACGGCTACGAGTGGCGGAATCAGTGCCTGTGGAAGCGGCAGAGGGCCGCGAGTGCGCCGACGAGCGCGGCAAAATCGGGGAAAGACTCGGAAAGATGGCGGGCGGACCGCTGCACAACCGATCGGACGGATTCAGGGATAACGGGGTCTGAGGCTGCCAACCGCATTATGTCCAAGTTGCGGGCGAAACGCTCTCCCTCACCATCAAACCCGGCGGGATCCCATGAGAGATCGCCGCCGCTGGACAGCACCAGCCCAACTTGCCGCACCAGATCAACAAACAGCCCCACGAGATCCCGTTCTACGAACGAGAGGAAGTGTGTGAATAGGTCTCTTTCGTGTGATGGTCGGCGCGGCACAGCAGTGTAGAGCGCTTCCAATTCATCTATTACCGACCACATCCCATCCACTTGGGCGACGATGCGCGCGACGAGCTTGGGCGCCTCCAAGGTTCCTGACCACGAAGCCGAGCTTTGTTGCGCTGCAAGCCACCAGACGGGCCGCGCCAGTTCCGGCGGTGGAAGCTCCCGCTCTGCGGGCGGCTCGCCACTTAACCGGACAGGTGCGCCCGCGCCGTCCGGATCGCTTCCGAGGGTGTGGCGCGCGGCCACGCGCGCCGGAGCGGGATGCTCTGCGGGTCTGAGTTCCGGTGTCATGCACCAACGTTTACGCGGTAAACGGCGTAAGGGAAGAGACGCGAAATTGACGTTTCACAACGCGTCGTCGTTCGTGGCGGGAACGGGATGGCACTCCTAAATTGGCCGGGCGGGTTCCGTTGTCAGTTCATATCGGTTCCTCCCCTCAAACACGGATGGTGGCTCATGCTCGATCCCCGGAGAATCCTCATTCCTGCCCTCGCGTGCGTGTGCGTCGGCGCGTGTGTCGAAAACCCTGTCAGCGCCCGCCCGGAGGCGCGGAACTCCGCTCCGGTCGGACCGCTGTTCGATGGCGGCCACATGCTCGGCTCCGGGGCGTTCGTCGATACTACCAGCGCGACTACCGCCGCCACGATGGACGCGGCAGCGGCAGGTGATACGACCGGGCGCGGTGGCCACATGCTGGGCTCCGGCGCGTGACAGCTTATCCGGACGGGCTACGGGTGATTGCTTTATCCGCCGCCTGGGCCGGGCGATTTGCGCGGGGGCTTCCACCGCTCCAAGCGGTCCAGGACTAGCGCGGTCAGCGATTCAATCTCGGGTTCGGGAGTTGCTTGCGGCGGTGCTGGCTGTCGAGCGTCGATGCTCGATGCCAACTCCGCCGCTTCGCGTTCCAACGCAGGGCTTTTCGTGGTGCGAGCGCTGGCCCGTGCCGCTTCCGCGTACCGGAGAGCACGCGGCCAGTCAGACAGAGTGCGCGCACCTTCCGCAAGGTGGATGAAGATCGCCGGGGCGAAGTCGGGATGATCGGGTACAAGCTGGAGCGTGGTTCTTTCGGCGTCGTGGAAGCGATCCCGCAGTCCCGCGCCGCCCGCAGCCCACGCCAGAGAGGACCAAGCAAGGGCCCGCTCGACGGGTTGCAGCATGAGGGGAATTGCTCGCGTGATGATCGCGATTGCGGCCGCGAAGTGGCGTAACCGGATGAACAGGAAAGCCAGATCATGCGCCAGCCGGGGGATGCTCGGGTTCCGAACCGGGTAGCGATAAAAGGCACTGCGCGCGTGCTTGATCGCAAGCGCGTACCGCTCCTGTTCAACGGCGATCACGTACAGGTCGTGATACGCCATCCCGGCTTCCTTCCGCTTTCGCAGGCCAACCGCCCGACGTGCCGCCCGTTCGATGAAACGACGAGCTTCTTCGAAGTTGCCTGCGTCTCGCATCATGGCCCCGTAGCCGAGTAACGCCCACACCACCTCGCGCTTCTTCCCCGTACGCTGGCCGAGGCGATAGGCGCGCATGTGCCAGCTCGCCGCACGGTTGCGCATGAGGTTGCGGCGGGCTGCTCGCGCGGCTTGGTTCGCCCGTGCAGCGTCGTCGGGCAGCGCGTACGCTGCTGCCTCGGCGAAGTAGAGCGCCGTCAGCAACATCCCCCGTGATTCCGCCCACGTGTAGACGGCCTCGCATGCAGTCGCAAGCTGGTTTGCGTCTACGGCTTCCGGCGCCTGAACCAGTAGGGCGAAGGTTGCAAGCGGCTGCTCCAGTTCAGGCGCTTCGTGCCGGGCGTAAGCGTACCGTTCGCGGACTTCATCGGACGGGGGCCGGAAGTGACGGCGGCGGCTATCCGGGTCCACCTCCGCCCAGGTGCGAACGTCCCGCAGAGCCTTCCAAAGCACGAGCCCCAACACGTTCTCAAGATCCTTGAGAACGTTCAATTCCGGCAATGGCGGCGGGTTCGGCGGGATTCGCTGTGGCCGTGACTGGCGCCCTACTCCATTTGACTTCTCGCCCATGATCGAGTGGGGAGGCTAACGCTCAATTCTCAACGTGGGGCACAGTAAGCGACAGAATAGCGCGGACGGCGGCAGGCCGCCACGGCGGGCGTCCACGAGCGCCGCCGAACTGGAGGCGCCTACGGGTGCAGCAACCGAGTGGCGCAGTGGAGGCCGCACCGGCGTTAGCTGCGGATTAGGCAGACATGGGGCGAAAGTTAGTCGGCTGTTTCGAGTGCAACCCGTGCGTGTGGCTGACGGTAGGATGGAAACACCCGGAGCGAGCAGTGTGCGGAGGGGCCTATTTGCTCGCTACGCTCGCTGGCCCCTCCGCACGGCTCGCCTTTTCGCTGCGCTCAAAGGAACGGCAGGACCGCCCATGCCCCCGCGCCGCACCATCCGCAAGCCGACCCGCTGGACGCCCGACGAGTGGTGCCAGGTCGAGGCCGAGGCGCGGGCGCGCGGCGTTCCGCCGCTGCGCTACGTGCGCGAGGCGGCGCTGGGGCACCCGCCCGCAATGCGCCGTTCGCGTGGCGCGGACGAGCGCGTGCGGCAGCTTGGCCGGGTGCTGAACAACCTGCGGCAGCTCGGCCGCGTGGCCGAGCTGGACGGCGACGAGGCCGCCGCCGGGCTCCTCGCCGACGCGGCCGGTATGGTGGAGAACGCGATAGCAGCCGCGCCCGCCGTGGCGGGCGCAGGCGCGGCCGAGGGGCTGGCCGTGCTGATCGACGCTGGCGCCGCGCTGAACGCGCTGGCCCACCGCGCCAACGGGGCCGAGGAGCTTCCCCCGGCGGACGAGCTGCTGACCGCGCTGGCGCACGTGGACGCGGCCGTGCGCGGGGAGGTGGCGGCGTGATCGGCAACGTCAACAAGCTCGGAACGAGCTTCAAAGGGCTGGCGAGCTACTTGGAAACCGGGAAGGACCGGGCCCACCCCGAGCGGGTGGACTGGATCGAAACCCGGAACCTGCCGACCGAGCGCCCCGACGTGGCCGCGCGGCTGATGGCGGCCACTGCGCGGGAGTCGGTGCAGACGCAGAAGCCCGTCTTTCACCTGTCGATCAGCTTCGACCCCGGCGACGAGGTAGACCGCGCCGCGATGCGGCGCGTGGCCGACGAAGTGCTCCGCGACCTTGGGCTGGCGGACCGTCAAGCGCTCATCGTCGCCCACCGCGACACCGCGCATCCCCACGTTCATCTCGCCGTCAACCGCGTGCACCCGGAGACGGGGCGCGCGTGGGCGGACAGCTTCAGCAAGAAGCGCGTTGAGGCGAGCTTGCGCCGCCTCGAAGTGGAGATGGGCTTGCGCGTGGTGCCGGGGCGGCTCGCCCGCGTGCCTGAGCTGGGGCAAGAGCGAGCGCCCGCCGCGCGAGCCGCCCATGGGGATGCGGCGTTCGCGGAGCGTGTGCGGGCACAGGCGGGGCCGCACTTGGAGCGCGCGGGGTCGTGGGCGGAAGTTGAGCGCGGCCTTGCGGAGCACGGCCTTGCGCTCCGGATGAAGGGGCGCGGGATGGTGGTGACGGACCGGCGGCAGGAGGTGAAGGCGTCCGACGTCCACCCGCTGGCATCCCGCTACCGGCTGGAGCAGAGGCTAGGCGCGTACAGCGATTATCGCGCGCGTCAGGATGCGGCGGCGCGCGTGCTGGACGCACGCGCGCCTCGCGCCGCCCAGCCCGCCCCGCGCGGGGCCGAGCTGCCGCGCACACCCACCACGCAGGGCGAGCGCTACCGCGCCGCCGCCCGGCAGCTAGACCGCGATCTCCGCGCGACCTACACGCACCCCCAGGACGCGCGGCGCGCGTTCCTGCGGGCGGTGGACAGCCGGGGCGCCGCCGAGGCTGCGGCGGCGCTTCGCTGGGAGCCCGCGCAATACGGCGCGCTCCGCACCGCACGCACCCCCGAGCAGTCCGCCCGAGCGGCGGGCAACGCCTACGACTACGCCGTCCAGCGCACCGCCCGCAGCCGCACCGCCGCCAAGGAGGCGGCCGCGTTGCTGCGCGAGCCTGCCCGCGTTCACGGGCTCGAGGCCAGCGCGAGCCGAGCGGACGAGGCGGCGCGGCGCGCCGTGTCCACCCTCGACGCGCTCCGCGCCCGGCGCGCCGCCGCCGTGCACGACTTCGCCCGCGTGCGCGAGCTGGCGGGCGACGTGTACGCCGATCCGGGGCGCGCGCTGCGCGAGCTGCACCGCCATGCCGCGTCCCACGGCCACGCCGCCGCCGCCCGCGCGGTCCACGACCAGCCGGAGCGCTTCGGCGAGCTGCGCAGCGTGGAGCGGTCGCGCGTGTTCGGGCTGGTGCGCGAGCTGGACCACACCGCCGCGCAGGCGCGCACGCCCGAGCTGTCCGCCGCCGTGCGCGACCTGGCGCGGCGGGTGGAGGCCCGGCCGCGCGCCGGTCAGGTAGCCGAGGCGGCGGGCGCCGTGCGCCAGACCCGCGCGGCGGCGGACGCCGCACGGCAGGCGTTCACGCAGGCCGCGCGCACGGTGGACGTTGCCGCCCGCGTGCGGCAGGCCGCCGAGCTGATGGCCGAGGCGGCGGCGCGCCAGCTCGCCGCAGGCGCGGCCAAGGCTGCGCTCGTGCTCGTCCAGCAGGTTGCCCCCATGCTCCCCACTTCCGCCGGCGCGCTCGTCAAGAAGGCCGGCGAGCTCGCCCGCGACATGGCGCTGGGCCGCGACCGCGAGCGCGAACGCGGCCACTCCCGCTAAGGAATCCACCTATGCAGCAGACCGACACCCAGCCGGGCGCCGCAGCGCCGCCCCAGCCCCGAAAGCCGTCCCCGGCCGCGCTGGCATACGCCGCCGGGGCACGCACCTTCCGCCGCGCACTCGCGGGGGTGTACGCCGATCCCCGCGCGGCCCGCCGCGCGCTCCGCGCCGCGGCCGACCGCGACCCCGAGGCCGCGGCGGGTGTGATCCTCGTCCAGCCGGAACGCTACGGCGTCCCGCGCGAACCTCTCGATCCCGGCCAGCTCCGCGCTGTGGTGGATGCGGTCGCCGTGTTCGGGGCGCTGCGCGCCAGCCGTCCACGGCAGACGCTACGGGAGGCGGTCGCCGCGATCCGTGCGGCGAACGCGGCACACGCACACGAAAGCATCGTGTATGACGCATTTACCGAACTGGCCGATGCCAAGTCCCGCGTGAGCTTCGCGCGGGAGGATCGTGAGCACTGGCGCGCAGCAGCGGCGGGCGTGCTGGAAGACGCGGCGGACGTGTACCAGCAGCCCCGCACGGCGGCGCTCACGATCTGGTGCTACGCGCGCGATTACGGATTCGAGGAGGCGCAGCGTGTCATACGCGAAGTGCCCGAACACTTCGGCGCGCTCCTGTTCGTGGAGCGCAAGCGCGCGCTTGGCTTCATCATCGAGGAGGACACGACCGACGCACGTGTGCGCGCCCGAAGCTTGGCGCACGCGCTGGGAACCGCCGCACGGGCACACGCGCGGCGGCGGACCGGCCGCGAGGCCGGGGCGAGGGAGCGCGAGGCATCCGAGCGGCATGCGGCGTTGCTCGCGTCGAAGCCGCCGCGCACCGGGGCGGAGGAGGTTGCGGCGGCTGCACGGATGCTCGCCGGGATGCAGTGGCGCAGCATCCACAACGAGCGCGAGCGGCGCCACATCCGCCACGCGCTGCATGCCATGCTCCCGCCCGCGCTCGCTAGTTTGGCCGATGCTGCAATCAAACAAGCGCCGCAAGAACAACCGCGCTCGACTGCGAACGATCTGGAATACGACACAGAGCGAAAGCTAAAGGAGCGCGTCCGCCATTCGCACGGTCGTTAGCACAGGCTGGATTCGGCTTCACTCATCTACGTAAATCGTGAAGCGGTACTTCGGTCCCTTTTTCGGTGGGCGTTGTGCACGTGGAACGTGGTGATTTACCCCAACGATTTCAGTAGATGGGGGGAACTTTGCGGTCATCCACTCACGTAGGTTCCCGCTATTGAGAAGGTCAACCCCGAATGCCATTCCGGCGCAGATCACCATCCCTGCAAAGGCCTGTTTCTCGTCAGCCGTAATCAGCATGGTTACCTCGCGCTTAAAGCCAATATCAAGGTTCGTATATTGCGCAAATGGCCATACTTCTTTCGGTTTTGGCTTCCGTATATAATCGCGCACCGCGTCGAAGCGGGCGTCCAGCGCGGCAGGGCAACCGCACTGTAACGCATACGCGTTGAACGCGATGTGGTGGATCGCGCGCCTGAATCTTCGGAAATCAAAGCGAGGATCAATCAACGGTTGCAACGTGGCCGTACGCGAACCGTCGGGGTGCATCACAATTGTTGGCTTTGCGCACGGAATGGTAATCGTTCGCGGAGGCACTTCATCGGCTGATAACTTTGCGTCGAGTTCAACGTTCCCGAGCTGCTGCCGGAGCTTACCACTTTTTCCGGGTAATCGCAGGAATTGCGCGAGGGCGGAGAGTATTGGATGCGCGACAAACACGCTGTCCAATTCCACTCCAAGATAGTTGTTGCAATCATCACAAACCGCTCCAAGAGGCAAGACAACACGGTTTTGTACAAATGCCTCCGGAAACACGTGGGGAACTCCTTGGGCAGCCGTGGAGTCCCGCCGACAATAGATACATGTGCTGGACACTGGCTCTCTCACGTAGGAGGAACGCGAAGGCCCTCTACTTGGCCGATTAGAAAGCCGTCGTCACTTCGTGCCTGATACGTCGCGATTGCCGTACTCCGGCTGGTGAACATCCCTACAAGTCGAACGTCCAGTTCACGGTATAAGCTGAACGAAAACACAGCGGTGCGACCGTCAGCCGACCCTGTGATTCCGACCTGTGTCTGTGATGCGCCGATCCGCCATTTCCCGGTAATCACTCCAAATGCTTCGGTATCGACGGTCCCGGCCGATATGCCTTCTATTTCCAGTTCAAACGGCAGCACCCGACTCCCTGCCGAGGGTGTGAAACGCCACAGCCCACGCAAATCATCGGGAGAGAGCAATTCACCGGATGGGACCCGCATAGGTCGGAGGTGCCGGTCCGGGTCAAAACCGCTCGTCCTGGGGGACTCCTGAAACTCTAGTGCAACATACCCGAATGCGGCGCGCCCACCTTCGGGTTGCACCTCGTAGTCAGCTAGGGAGAGTCGCCCGTGATCCCGCATGTCCTCTGGATTGAGCGGCACCGGATATTTCAGCGTTTCGAGTAGTCTATCTCGCTCCTGCGACGATTCGGGATGGAGTACCAGTAGGCGCGTCGGCCCGTCGTCGGTGATTTCGGTAATCACGTTTCGTTCCCCGTGAAGTGAGTTTTCTTCGGTAGTTTACTTCGCGTGACCATACTTTCTCAAATAGTCGCTGAATTCCGAATAGTTCTGCTCGGAATTCCGCCTATTCACTCGCCCTTGAATGGTGCTGTCGATTCGCTCTTGCAAGTAAGTTGCGAGATCCTCAAAGAGGGACTCGGGAAGAAAAAACGTCTTTGCCCCGAACTTTCGCTGGATGCTTACGTGAATCAAACCGTACTTCAGTGGCGCCGTTCGACCATAACTCGCATCCGCCTCGCGCATCTTATGATAGCGGGTGATAAGATGGTCGACATAATTCTTCATCTCCGGTCGTGCGCCGATTGTACCGGGAGCAGGTGCAACACGGACGCTGGCCTTCTTGGGTGAGTGTAGATGAACATTTTGGGCGACAATACTGGATGTGACCGGAGCGTTAATCTGAATTGTTGACGAACCGCTTCCGCCATGCAGACGCAGACCGCTAACAAGAATTCGTTTTCTTCGATTCACCTGATCGGCGCTGATCTCCCCCGTTTCTACCCGTGCATGACAATTCTTACACGCGACGAGAAGGTTTTCCAAATCATTGGACCCTCCGTCTCGGCGCGGAATGATGTGATGAATGTCTAACACGCTGATTTCTTGGTCCCCACAGAACGCACAGCGGCTGTCGCACTGCTGGAAAACCAGCTTGGCAGTCCGACGAGGAATCTGATTGTCATTCCGTGCCATGTGGCTCCCGGAGGTTTACTGATGCGTGAAAGGGGGGGGCCGCACAAACTTTTCCATTGGCGTCTAAAGCTAGCGTAGGTTCCGAATAGACGCGAGGGAGAGCGCCGACGGATCGTACTGGCGAAACTGAAAAGCCATTCGCGGGCGTGTCCCCCGCTGCGCGGGGGCCGGGCTTCGCGCGCAGTAGGGCGGCAAACAACGCCGCCCAACTGCGCCGAGCCAGCACCGCCACAAACAGCCGTGGCGGCACTGTCTCGGCCCTGCCGGGCGCGAATCCCTCACGCGGTCGATCACCGCCCTCATGCCTTCGGGTCGGCGGGGCGGTCGCCTGCGGCGCCATTTTTGTGGGGGGCAGCGCCCCCCACACCCCCACGTTTCGTCATCGGGGGGTGCGGTGGCGGGGCGGCTTTCGGCTCGCGGCGGCGGCCCCGGTGCGAGGGGCGGCAAGCCCGACCGCTGGGCGGCGCGACACATTGCACGCCATTGCACAAGCGTGCCCTTTTATTGCAACCCATACCATCCAATGCTGATAAACGCTAGGCTTTGCCTACAATCAACTCGCGTTCAGTGCAAAGAAAATCCTTGCGCATGTTGCAATAACGTGCTATATTATAGATGCGGGTTGCGCGCGCCATCGCTCACGACGGAGCGAGGACGATGGCGCAGAAAAAGACTCAGGCGTGGAGCTACATCGCGGGCAAGAAGGGCATCAACCGCGTCCGCGCCTACGAGGACGGCAAGGGTGGTCCGCTCCTGCTGGAATGGCTGGAGCCCGTGTTTGACAACAAGGGTATTGCGGTCGTTGATCCCCGCACCAACCTGCCGAAGAAGAAGCGCCAGCGTCTTTCGCTCACGGCGGCGGGGATTACAAGTTACGCCGCCGCGATTGCGAAGACGGAGGAGATGGCCGAGCGGGGGACTGCTCCCACGGTCGCGGCGCCCAAGGTGGAGGGCCCGCTAACCCTGTCGCGGCTCCTGTCGCTGTACCTGGACGAGGTTGTCCCGAACAAGCGGCCGGGCACGCAGCGCCATAACCGCATCATGGCTCGCATGGTGCTCGCGTTCTTCGGTCCGGACGCGGTTGTGGAGCGGATCGGACCCAACGGGCGGCCACAGACGGAAATCGGCCGGGTGCGCTACAACGCGTTTCTAAAGGCCAGAGCCGAGGGGACCATACCCGGATTCCCCCACCCGGCCCGGCGGCAGACAGCGCGGCTCGCAGTGACGTTCATGCGGGCCGTGTTCAACTGGGCGAAGGTGGAGAGGGACGACGGGAACGCGCTGCTGGTGCGCAACCCGTGGGAGGGATTCCCGATCCCCACCGAGGATGTTCCCACCCGCCCGGAGATGACCCACGACCTGCACGCGCAGCTCGTGGAGAAGGCGCCGAACTGGCGCATGGGTGTTGTGCTCGATCTTTGCCGGGAGACGCGGCGGCGCATGAACAGCGTGCGTCAGCTCGCGCTTGCGGACATTGACCTTGCCGCCGGGACCGTGCGGTGGCAGGGCGAGCACGACAAGGTAGGCAAGACGCGCGTAACGCCGCTGTCCACGCGGGCACGGAGCGCGATCCTGCGGGCGCTGGAGCTGCGGCGGGCCGAAGGGTTGGCGGACTCGCCTTGGCTCCTTCCGGCGCAGAGCAACGCGGCGGAGCCGGTCGGCAAGAACACGCTGCATCGGTGGATGGAGCGAGCCAAGAACCGGGCCGGGATCAAGGTTCCGAGGCTTGGGTATCACGCGGAGAAGCGCGCTGGGATTCGTGATCCCCGGTTCCGGGCGCTCCCGCCGAAGGTGCAGGAGGAGCTTGCAGGCACCACGTGGGAGACGATGCGGAAGGTGTACGACTACGTTGACCTTCCCACGTTGAAGGACGCTGTAGCGGCCTTGGAGGCCGATCCGGCGCCCCTGCCGGAGCCCAGCCAGCCCGCCGGAAGCCTGCGGTTGGCGGCCTGATTGACGAACTGACAGTAGCAACTGCCAGTTGACCGCCGAACGAAAGGCTAAGTTGTTGCAGGACGCACGGTTAGAATCTGTTGTGCAGAATACGCGGCAACAACGGCCCAAAGTCCGCCTTCGCGGACTGAACTCCGGCATCTACGCCGACAGCAGACATCCAGCCAACCCTCTCCCGTTATCGGGAGAGGGCGAGCGCTCCAAGGCGCGGGGTGAGGGCAGCCGCGGCCGCGCCTATGTTCGCCAATCGCGAAAATGTCGCGTCTGCAGTCCCGGAGGGACTTTGTGCCCTTGTTGCCGCGAATTCATTCGCCCGGGCCAAGCCGGCCAACCCGGCAAGACTCACCCAATCCGGCAAGGCCCGGGTACCCCAGCGCGAGCGCCCTCACTTCGCCAGGTTGATGTTCGCGTACTCGTCCTCGCCGGTCACGTCGCGGACGAGCTCGCGGCGGAGCCACCTCGGCAGCGGCGCCTCCACGTCCTCGCCGGGGAGCTCGACCTCGCACAGCACCAGCCGACGGTCGCGGAAGCGGTCGACCTCCCAGGTGAAGCCGCCCTCCTTCACCTTGTACCGCCGCTTGCGCACGCGCTTTCCCCTGGTCAGCGGCCACATCTTCCGGAAGACGCGCTCGGTCGTCTCCTCCTCGACCTCGGTGCGGCTCAGCCCCTTTCCCAGCTTCACCGTGCGGTAGAAGCGCACCTCGCCGTCCTGCCGCACGCGGCGCAGGCGCTCGGCCAGCCGGTCGCCGGGGAGATAGCCCTGCTCGATGTCCTGCACCGCGGGATCTAGACGCCGGATCGCGGGCATGCGTTTGAGCAGGAACTTGCGCTCGATCTCGCGGTCCGGCTCGCCGCGCATCATCGCCCCGTGTGCCGTCTCCCTCACCGCGGCGAAGAAACCTGCCGCGCGGCCCATCAGCCACTCCTCCTCCACCGCCGCGAAGCGCTCGCCCCGCTCGCGCAGCAGCAGCTCGCGCAGCGCGGCCATGCCGGGCGCCGCATCTCCATCCCCATCCCTCTGATCGGCGACGCGGGCGAGGAGGACGTCGGCATCGTGCATCTCGCCGAGCGCGTCCTGCAGGCGCTTGAGCCGCTTCACCAGCTCCGGCGCGCCCTCCAGCTCGTCCGCGAAGGGCTCCACCAGGTAGCGCAGGCGCTTGGCGGCGATGCGCGCGCGGTGCGCCTCGTCCTGGTCGTCGATCGCGCGCACCGCGGCCAGCCGCCGCTCCAGGTCCGCCGCCAGCTCCAGCGCCTTGCGCCCGAACGCGGAGGCCAGCCGCGCGCCGCCCGGCGGCGCGTCGACGTCCACCTCCACGCGATAGAAGCGGAGGCGCCGCGCCAGCCGCCAGCGCTCGCGCGGAAAGTCCTTCACCACCTCGCGCCGCACCGCGTCGCGCGCCTTCTCCAGCTCGCGGCGCAGGTCGTCGAGCAGCGGCTCGATCTCCTTCCGCTCGTCGTCGGAGAAGCGGTCGAGGCGCGCGTCCAGCCAGGCGGCGTGCACCTCCAGGTCGCGCGCCTCGCCCGTCGCGTCGGCCAGCTCGGAGAGGCGGCGCCGGTCCTTGCCGCCGATGCTGCCGCGCAGGTGGTCGCCGTACGCGCGCACGGCGCTGCGCAGGCGGCGGATGGCCACGCGGAAGTCGTGCAGCGCCTCGTCGTCGCCGCCCTGCTCCATGCGCGCGTGCGCGGCCTCGGCGTCGGCCAGGTACGCCAGCGCCAGCCGCCGCGTGCCGCGCTCGGCGGAGAGGTCCAGCAGCCCGGCGGGCGCGCTCACCGCCCCTTGCGCAACTGGCGCAGGTGCTTGGGCTGCAGCGACCAGCGCAGCGTGGCGCCGCCGGCCGCGGGCGGGTCGTCGAACTCCAGCATGCACGCGGCGCCCTTCTTCAGCTCCACGAAGCTCTCGTGGCGCCCGGTCAGCAGCCAGCCCACCAGGAAGCCCAGGTGCGGGTCGTGGCCCACCACGGCGATCACCGTCCCCGGGTCGTGCGAGCGCAGCCAGGGAAGGAGGTCGTCGGGCGCGTGCTCGGGCGACAGCTCGTCGACGATGGTCAGGTCCATCCCCCCGAACGCGTCGGCCACGATCTCGGCGCTCTGCACCGCGCGCGCGAGCGGGCTGGTGGCGACGAGATCGAGGTCGGGGACGATCTTGGCCAGCCCGGCGGCGCCTCGCCGCATCTTGACGCGCCCCTCCTTGGTCAGCGGGCGCTCCGAGTCGGGCCGGCCGGTGAACGCGAACTCCTCGCGGTCGCCCGCGAGGCCGTGGCGGATGACGAGCAGACGCATGCTTCCCCCCCTCCCTCCGACGGACTGAGACGGAACTGCGTGATTCGGGCGTGTCCCCCGCTGCGCGGGGGCCGGGCTGCGCGCGCGGTAGGCAACGATACCGCTGTTGCCAACCGCGCCGGGCCCCCGCCGCGCCCCGCATCCCCGCCGATCGTCGGCGACGGTGCACGCGCGGCGGCGTCCCGGCCCTCCGGGCGCGCATCCCTCACGCGTCCGTGCAGGGCATGTATCAGCAAAACCCGTTCATCCGCAACGTGCGCCGCCGCCGGAGACGCAAATCTCCAGCGGCGGCGCACCTCGAAGAACCCCTCGCCGCCCGCGCGGGTTCCGTCCTGCGGCGACGAGTAGGTGCGGGAGAATGCGAGTGAACTCGCGGCTACAACCACACGCAGTCCGCCTTCGCGGACTTCATCGGCGCAGCCCGATCTCCGTGCATCGACGAGAACGGGGAGCAAGCCAGCCGGCCGCTCCCCGCGGAGATTCTCGAATCTCCACCCTCAGTCCGAGTCGTCGGCGGGCTCGACCTCGACGGTGGCGGCGCCGTCGCTGCCGTAGGCCACGGAGACGTTCCAGGGGCGGCAGCAGACCTCGCAATCCTCGACGTATTCCTGGTGCGGGCCGCTGCCGGGGTCCAGCGCGATCTCCACCTCCTGGCCGCAGTACGGGCAGGCCACGGTGGCGGAGGTGTCGGCGGTGCCGTCGCCCAGCGGGAAGGCGTGCTCGAGCGAGCCGTCGTCCATGAACGCGTCGGGGTGCAGGCCGTACGGCATCAGGCCTCCTCCCCCGTCAACCGTTCCAGGAGGTTCACCAGCCGCTGCCGGTCGCCCTCGTCCAGGCGGCCCAGCACCTCGCGCTCGGCCTGCTCGCGCGCGGTGGAAGCGCACAGGAAGCGCTCGCGGCCGCGCTCGGTGATGCGCGCCACCACGCAGCGCCGGTCGGACTGGCGGGGCATGCGCCGCACGAAGCCGTCGGCCTCCAGCCGGTCCACCAGCTGGGTGACGTTGCTCTTGACGCAGCACAGCCGCTCGGCCAGCTGGCCCAGCGGCAGCCCCTCGGGTGCGGCGGCCAGCTGCTCGAGCGCGCGCAGCTTGGCCAGCGACAGGCTCCACGGCTCCAGCCGCTGCTCCAACTCGTCGGCCACGGCCGTTCCCGCGCGCAGCAGGAGCGGGAGCAGCCCGGACGACGTCGTATCCCTGCAATCGTTCATGCCAGAACGATGTTGCGAAGGCGGCGCCGGGGCAACCCCGGGGGGACGGAAAGTCCTAAGTCCTGGGTCCTAAGTCCTAAGTGCTGAGTGCTGGTGACCGCGCGGGCTTCAACCGCGCCGCGAACGCACCATGGGTCGTCATCCACGCCGATGGCGGCCGTGCTACCTCTCCCGGTACGGGAGAGGTGGCGAGCCCAGGCGAGCCGGAGAGGGCGCGATGCCGCGGCGCGCACCCACTCAGCACTCAGCACTTGGACTCAGCACTTAGGACTCAGGACTTAGGACTCAAGAAAATCAGCGGCCGGGAGAACCAGTCCCCCGGCCGCCGAGTCCGCGTCCAGCGAGCGTCAGGCCGCGATCACGCCTTCAGCTTGCAGGTGGCGGAGGTGATGGTGTAGTTCACCGTGGTGTTGCCGCCCGCCGTCACCGCGGCCGTGGTGGGCGCGGGGGTGGCCGCCACCGTCAGCGAGTCGCCGTTGGTGAAGCTGTAGGCCGGCACCGAGCCCATCGTGTACGTGGCCGGCGCCGCCACGATCGAGTACGTCCCGCCCGTCGACACCGTGCCCGACAGCACCGTGGTGCCGTTGGTGGCCGTCGGCGTGAAGGTGGCCAGCGTCACCGCCCCGCCGCCGCAGGTGGGCAGCGTCACGCCCGTGCCCAGCGACACGGTGCCGCTGATGGTGCCGCTGAAGCCCACCGCCGTGGCGGTCATCACCGGGTGCATCACCCACTTGCCGCTGTTCCCCGCCTGGTGCCCGAAGCTCTGGCTCACGTCGAAGTCCACCGACAGGATGGTCGACGCGTTCTCCAGCGTCACCGCGTCGTTCGGCAGCTTCACCTTGAAGCCGCTCGAGCACCCGCTGGGCACCTGCAGCGACCCCGTGGCCGTGACGCCCGCCGGGAGCGCGGCGCCCGAGGTGGCGAACACCTGGTTGTCCTTCGTCACCACGTAGGCCTCGCACACCACGAAGCGCAGCTGCGAGTACGTGCCCGGCGGCACCGTGGCGTTGTTCACCAGCGTGGCGATGTTGGTGCCGGTCAGCTGCGTCAGGTTGATCCAGCCGGTCTGCGTGGTCAGCAGGTCCACCCGCCCCGACGTGCTGTCGGCCGGGGTCGTGCCCTGCAGGGAGATCCGGTCGACCTTCACCCACGCCTCCTTCAGGTCGCCCGCCGCGTCGTGCAGCTGGATGGTGACCCGCGGCGCGCCGCTGCCCCCGGTAGAGTCGCCGCTGCAGGCGCCCATGAAGAGCGCCGCGGCCAGCGGAAGAAGGACGGTGCTGCGCTTGAACATCTCGAATCCTCCGTACAGGGTGTCTCGCCGGAAGCCCGCGCCGGCGCTGGCTCGCGTCGGGTGCCCGCATCGGCCCGGCGGACGCGCCTGCGTCCGCCCGCCCCGCTGCGGCGCATCCGCGCCGCAGCCCGCCCCCGTTGTCGCGTTGGTAAACCCCTGACGCACGAGGCCCCGCCCGCGTCACATCCGGCGGCGGGCGGGGATCTGATACAGGTTCCGGGCCAGCAAGTGCAACGCAGCGTTACACTTACGGGCGCCTCGCAGGACCCGGCAAACTTGCGCCGGGCCGTTCGGTCTCAGAAGGAGCGTGGCGGCGGCGCAACGCCGCGCGGCAGGATGCGGCGGAGAGAGGCATTTTTCCCGCTCTGCCGCGACAAAACGCTTGACAGGGTCTTGCACGCGGGTTATTAAGGTGTCCATTCCAGACGGCATCTCCCCGTCGGTGCGACCGGAGCCCGCGCGGCTCCTCCTCTCAGGATCCTCCGCAAGCCCGCACGTTCCGCTTCGCAGAAGATCGGCTCTACCCGCTCCATACCGTGTTTCCCGCACACATCGCAGCCGTCCGTCCCGCGTTCCGTGCCTTCGTGGCCCGGGCGTCCGTGCTGCCGTGCGCCGGGGCCGCGCGCGAGCGCTAACGCACCGCAGGAGATCACCGTTGTGCGCCCGCGGGGGCGCCCGAACGCGCCGCCCGGCGCGGCCCCGCGAAACGTCGCACGTGCGGAAGGTGCCGCACCGACGCTCCATCCAAAACGCAGCAGCAGGAGTAGGAGATGGCCCGCTCGACCGGAAAGGTGAAGTGGTTCAACGACGCCAAGGGCTTCGGCTTCATTGAACACGAGGGTGGCAGGGATCTGTTCGTCCACTTCTCCGCCATCAAGCAGGAAGGCTTCAAGACCCTCACCGAGGGCGAGGCCGTCGAGTTCGACATCGTGGAGGGCCCCAAGGGTCCCGCCGCGGAGAACGTCGTCCGCCTGGGCACGGCAACCTCCTGAGCGAAGCCGTCTCCTGACCCAAACGAAAGGCCGCCCGGCAACGGGCGGCCTTTCGTTGTCAGTGCGTGAGTGCGTGAGTGCGCTCCAGCGGCGCGATCCCCACGCACTCACGCACTCACTGTCGACACGGCGCGTTCGGATCCGGCTTCGGCTTGTCCACCACCAAGCGCTGCGGACGATTGGCCACCGCGCGGGCGATGTCGCGCACGAAGGCGCCCACGCGCGCCATGTGGTCGTAGTCGATGTATTGCGGCTCGTCGCTCGGCTGGTGGTAGTCGACGTGGTATCCCAGCGAGAAGTAGGTGATGGGGATGCCGTAGCGCGCGTACATGAAGTGGTCGCTGCGGCAGTAGCGGTTCAGCGGATGCCCCGGTGCGTCGAACGAGTAGTCCACCTGCATCGGGTTGGGCCGGCGCGCGTTCAGCGAGTCGATCAGCTCGCCCAGCTGCGTCGAGAGGCGCCGCGAGCCGATCATCTGGATGCTCCACGGCCCGCCGTGCGCCACGTCCTCGGCCCGGCCGCGTCCCACCATGTCCATGTTCAGCGCGGCGACGATCGAGTCGCGCGGCACCGTGGGATGGTCGGTGAACCACTGCGAGCCGTACAGCCCCTTCTCCTCCGCCGTGTGGGAGACAAACAGGATGCTGCGCCGCGGCCGCGCGCCCGACGCCAGGCTCTGCGCGATCTCGATCAGCGTCACCGTGCCGCTGCCGTCGTCGTCGGCGCCGTTCATGATGCTGTCCAGCCGCACGCCGCCGTGCACGCGCCGCAGCGAATCGCGCAGCGCGGCGATGCGCGCCGCCTGCTCGGGCGTGGGCGTCCCCGGCGGGTCGTTGGCGCCCTGCGGCCGCATCACCCGGTTGTAGGCGCGCACCGAGTCGTGGTCGAACCCGCGCTCCAGCACCCCCTCGTGGTCGTTGTGCGCGCTGATCACCACGTACTGCCCGCGCAGCCGGGGGTCGCTCCCGGGAAGGATCCCCACGACGTTCCGCGCCGGCGCGGCCACGGCAAGGCCGCCGAATCCCCAGCTCCCGGTCACGGACTTCCCGGCCTCGCCCGGCCTGGCCTGGTCGAGCGGCGCGCCCAACATCCGCTCCGCCGCGGCGCGCGTGACGATGGCCCCCGGCGCGGACGCCAGCACCGAGTCCGTGGACGTCTGCACGCCCAGCTCCAGCGACGGGGCCAGCAGCGCCTGCACGGTGGTCGGCGGCGTCAGGTCCAGCGAGGCGACGGCGATGGCGGCGGCGTGCGGATACTTCGGCACGGCGGGCGTGCGCCACCAGCGGTAGTTGTCGCGGCCGTCCTGGCCCAGCGGCGGCAACAGGACCACCACCTTCCCGCGCGCCTGCTCGCTGGTGATGGTGTCCGCGCCGATGCGGCCGCCGAACACCACCGGTGCGTTCGCCGCCCGCAGGTTTGAGGAGAAGACGTACGGGCCGAGGTAGAAGAGCGGCACGAAGTCCGATCCCATGCGCAGCGGCGCGCCGTCGGCGGAGAGGGCGGCGCCGGGGAGGACGCCGCGGTTCTGCAGCGGCACCGCCTGGAAGAAGGTGCCGTTGTCGCCCGCCGGGCGCAGGCCGATGGCGCGGAACTGCGCGGCCACGTAGTTCGTGCCCTTCACGTTTCCGGGCGTCCCCGCCTCGCGCCCCTTCATCGAGTCGTCGGCCAGGACGTACAGCCGCGTCATCAGGTCCGCGGGGGTGATGGCGGCCGCGGTGGGCCGAGGCGCGTGCCTCCGCGGCAGCTCGCCCGTGCGCTGGGCATCGGCGGTCGATGCGAGGGCGACGAGGGAGAGCGCCGCGGCGGCGGTTCGGGATCGGATCACGGTCCGCTCCAGGGTTGCGGAGATGGAGAAACGGATAGGGCGGATGAAGATGCTCCGCCGCGAAGTTGCAGGCAATCGACAGCGTCACAATCAAAGAAAAAGATAATCTCGCGCAGAGTTAGCAGAGTCAGCAGTTACTTCTCTGCTGACTCTGCTAACTCTGCGTGAGACCTTCTTTGGGAAATTCGATTCAGCTCGTCGCCTTGCCTGTCGGCGCCGTCGTTTCAGTGTTCGCGGCCGGCTTGCGCGACCGGTTGCGCGAGGTCGTTCCGCCGCCGCTCGACGAGCGCTTGCGCGGCGTGGTGGACGGCGTGGCGCGCGAGGCGGAGCGGCGGCTGGCCGAGGCGGTGCGCGAGCGCGGCTTCGTCTCCAGGCGGACCTCGGCGTCCAGCACCAGCGCGTCGGCGCCCGCGGTGCTGACGGGGACGTTCGCGGTGGCGGCCTCCAGCGCATCCAGGGCGGTGCGGCTGCTGGCGCGGTCCACGATCTGGCGCGCGTCGTCGAGCAGCGCTTCCATGCGGAACAGGATCTCGCGCAGCTCGTTGGCCTCGCCGGGCGTCAGCTGCGGCGTCTCCGCGGCCGACACCTCGTCGTGGAACACCAGCACGTCCACCACGCCCATCGTGGCGATCTTGGCCAGCGTGCCGTAGTCCGGCTGCGCCTCGCCCCTCTCCCAGCGCGACACCAGGGCCGCGCTGGCGGCGCCCACGGCCTGCGCGAAGTCGGCCTGGCTCATCCCCAGCCGGTTGCGGATCCCGCGGATGGTCTGGCCGATGAGGCGCTTGGGAAGGAGTCGCATGGGCATGTCTCTATCTCCGTGCACGGGATTGCGTTGATACGCAGCAACTTGCGGCCCCTCCAACGCAATCGCCGGGCCGCGCGGCGGAGCAAACGCAAGGCGCCGCGGCGGAGCTCCCGCCGCGGCGCCTCGATCATCGTCGGACCCGGCCGATCAGTGGTCGCCGAGGTCGCCCTGGCCGCGCGGCGCCTTGGTCTTGGCGTGCTGCCGGCGGTCCGCCGCCAGCGAGCGGCCCACGTCCACCTGGTCGCTGGTGAAGCGCCCCTGGTCGTCGCGGCGGACGAAGCGCTTGTCTCCCTTGTGCGGCTCGATCAGCTCCCGTTCGCGTGCCATCGTCTCCTCCCCTGGCCGAAGTTCAACGCGTTCAACGCGTTGCGCAGGCAGGACCCGTGCCGCGGAGCCGTTCGCGACCCAGACGACCCGGCGAAGCATCACTGGATGGTCCACAGCATCAGGATGATTCCCAGGGTGATGACCAGGTTGGCCGAGTAGTACAGCAGGTAGGTGATGCGCCGGACCAGGAAGTTGTCGTAGTACCGCGAATCGAGGTAATCGACCTCTTTCAGCAGATCGTAGGTCCGGTGGGAGAGCCGGTAGACGCGATAGGCGATGATCGCGAACAGGATGTGTCCCATCGCAATCAGGCCGATACCGATGTACCGCTCCCAGCGATGGGTCCTCAGGTGCTCGGCGAGCGTGCTCGACGTGGCCACCCACCCGGCGACGATGATCAGCACACCCGCGGTCTTGATCAGCCCGTCCAGCAGACCCTGGTAGTACTGCTTGAGCATGTCGAACAGCAGATCGAAGGTCTCCTTCTTGGTTGCCCGCATCGCGACCTCCGGGTCGTGGTGGTTGACGTAAGGGAGGATTGGCCGTCCACGCGCGGGGTATGCGCGAGAAACCGCGCGGCAGCACACCTCATGCTGCCGCGCGGCTCGTTCGTCCCGCCGGGGGATTGCGGGCGCGGAGACAGCGCCGCTCAGTGCCCCAGCGCCTGGTTCAGCATGTCGGCCAGGCGGTAGCCGGCCAGTGCGATGCGCGCCTCGGCGACGCGGAAGGCGTCCTCCCGGTACGACGCGGGCGCCGCCTGGTTGCGAACCAGCGGCGCGCGATAGACCGAGCGCTGCGCGATCTCCACGCTCGCCCGCGCCCACTGGGAAAAGTCGCGCTGGTTGATCTCGCTCGAGAACTCGCTGCGCGGGTGATGGCTGGTGACCTCGTGCTCCGCGCGGGTCAGGAACGCGTCGGCCGACTCGCCGTCGCGCCTCAGCGTGTTGGTGATGATGCCGTCCCACAGCGAGTGCAGGTTGCGCCTGCGCCCGTTGGAGTTTGGTATCTCCTCGAGCGTGAACAGGTTGCCGCCCTGGTCGCCGCACGGCTCCGTCGGGGTCACGCGTCCGCTGGCGTGCAGCGGCTGGTGGATGTCGCCCACCAGGTGCATCAGCCACGCGAGCGCCAGCGCCTTCTCCTCGGCGTTGCCGCTCGCCAGCCACTGCCTGAGCCGCGGCGTGTCGCGCAGCAGGTCGCCCTCGGGGCGCAGGGTGCTCGCCTGGACGGGTCCGAAGTCGGTGTCCTGCCGCCAGAACGTGTCGATGTAGTGACGGGTGGGATGGTGGTACTTCTCCATCCGCAGCGGCTGCGTGGTGTCGCGCACCACGTCGGCCCACGTGGCGACGAAGACGAACAGCTGCATCTGCTGATGCTCGCTGAGCGTGCCGGAGACGGTGCCGCGCAATCCCGTCTCGGGGTCGGCCGCGCGGAGGATGGAGATGGCGCGGGCGCGGGCCTGCGGCGTCATGTTCTCCCACGCGATGCGCGCCACCAGCCGGTGCCCGAAGTCGTCCCACGCGTACGCGGGGCTGGCTCCCAGCACCAGGGCGGCGGTTGCGACGAGCAGGCTCAAACAGCGTTTCATTGTGACCTCGGGGGGATTGGGGGATAAGGACCGACGACGGTGGGAGATCGAGGTGCGTTGGCCGATGCATCTCCAGCGCGGATGAAGCCGGATGACGAGCACGTTGCGGGACGGATCGCGGCGGCGTCAAGGAAGATCGCAGCTGGATGAAACGCGAAGGAGCCGGGTGCGCGAACCCGGCTCCTTCTCTGCCAATTCTGCCGCGGCTGAACCGCCTACGGATGCCAGCGGAAGCCGACGTTCAGGCGCGTGGTGGAGAACCCGTGGCCGTCGAGCACGCCGTTGGTGAACCTGCCCTCGGAGTGGACCAGGCCCACGTCGAGCGCGAGGTTGCGCCGGACGAAGTACTGCACCCCCGCGCCGGCGGTGAGCCCCGTCCCGGACAGGCGCGCGCCCTCGAACCGTATGCCGGTGCGGGTGATCGCGCCCTCCACGTACGGCCGCAGCCGCGCTTCCGGGCCGCGGAAGCTGTAACGCGCGCCGGCCTCGATGTTCGCCGTCTGGTACGCCACGTCGCCGCGCGCGAACACGGAGACGTGGTTGCTCACGCCGTACGCCGCCGTCACGCCGAGCCCCAGGCCCGGCACGTGGTTGAGGCCGCCCAGCGGATCGCTGCTCCCGAGGAGGTTGATCCCCAGCGCGAGGCCGCGCGTGTCGGACCCGCCGAGGCCGGGCGCCGGCTCGGCGATCTGCGCGGACGCGGATCGCGCGGCGAACACCGTGCATCCCACGGCGAGCATCACCAACGAACGTCGCTTCATACCGCCTCCCGCGAAGCAGGTTTGATCCCCCCGCGGAGCAGGAATCTCCCGCTCCGCCCGCGGACGCGCGTTCCGCCGCGTCCGCCGCGTCCGCCGCGTCCGCCGACAGCGCGTGTACTCTCCGTGATGCCGGCGGAGTTCCGTGGCGGGACAGAATGGTGCCGATGGGGGTGGGGATTCCGGATCACGCCATCCCCCGACCACGCGCGCGATGCCCTGGTCTGCGCAGGGTGATGCAACCCTTCCGGCCGCTCGCGGCACAGAGCGACATCCGTTCCCCTCCGCCCTTCTCCCGGCCCGAGGTTCCGATGCTCGCCCTGATCCGCCGCCGCTCTCCCTGGCTTCTCGTCCCAGCATTGCTGGCTCTCGCCGCGCCGGCGCTCGCAGCGCAGCCGGCGCCGCCCGGCGATGCGGAGCTTGCGCGCGAGGCCGACCACATCGCGGGGACGTACGCATCGCTGGACCGCTTCAGCGGCGCGGTGCTGGTCGCGCGCAACGGGCATGAGATCTTCAGCCGCGCGTACGGCCGGGCGGATCTCGAGCGGGGCACGCCGAACGCCGTCGACACGCGCTTCGACCTGGGCTCGCTCTCGAAGCAGTTCACCGCTGCGGCCATCCTCCGGCTGGAGGCGGAGGGGAAGCTGTCCGTCAACGATCCCGTGTCGAAGCATCTCCCGGATTACCCGCGTCCCGCGGGCGACCAGGTCACGCTCCACCATCTCCTCACGCACACGTCCGGCATCCCCAGCCTCTTCCGCCGCGGCGAGCTGGAGAACGTCGAGCCGGACTGCGCGCCGCGGACGCTGGAGCAGCTGCTGGCGTACTCGCGCGACCTCCCTCTCCAGTTCACGCCGGGGGAGCGGTACCGCTACAGCAACTCGGGATACACGCTGCTGGCCGCCGTCGTGGAGCGCGTCTCCGGGATGCCCTTCGACGAGTACCTGCGCACGGCGCTCTTCGCCCCCGCGGGGATGCGCGACACCGGCCGGCCCGATCCGGCCGCGCCCGGCGCGCGGGACGCCACCGGGTACGACGGCTACGCGCCGGAGCTGAAACGCGCGCCCTGCGTGCATCCCGCCTGGAACCTCGGCGGCGGCGGGATCTTCTCCACCGTGGGCGACCTGCACCGCTGGGAGAGGGCGCTCGCCGGGGGGCGGATCCTTCCCGCCGCGCAGCTCGAGAAGTTCTACCACCCGTACGTCGGGCGAGGCCGGGCCGGCGCGGGCTACGCCTACGGCTGGTTCACCGACTCGCTGCACGGCCGTCCGCTGGTCAGCCACGGCGGCACCTCGGCGGGGTTCGTGGCCGAGTTCTACCGCTTCCCCGAAGATTCGCTGCTGGTCGTCGTCCTCTCCAACCGGCTCCCGGCGCTCGGCGTCGACGTTCCCGCGGAGATCGCCCGCCGCATCGCCGCGCGGGCGCTGGGGAAGGCGTACGAGCTTCCGCCCCTCCCGGCCGCCGTCCCCGCCGCGGAGCTGCCCCGCTACGCCGGCCGGTACCGCGTCGCCCCGGGACGCGAGGTCGTGGTCGAGCTGCGCGATGGGCGGCTGATCGCGACCGCGGCGGGCGAGGGGTCGTGGTCGCTGGCCACCGCCGCCGCGCAGCGCGCCCTCGCGCCCGGCTCCGATTCGGTGGCGAAGGGGATGCGGATTCTCGACGCCTTCGCGGCGGGGAATCTGGCGGTGCTGCGCGGCGCGCTCGCCCCCCGCCGCGCGGCGGAAGTGTCGGACAGCTCGCTCCTCTGGCTGCGCGGGAAGATCGACCGGGACGCGCGCTTCGGCCGGCTGGTGAAGGCGAGCCCCTGGCGCACGATCGCCGACCGCAACGGCTACTTCGTGGACGCGAGGATGACGTTCGAGAAGGGCGAGTGGTTCGTCCGCGCGGAGTTGGACGGCGAAGGGCGCCTGATGGGATGGTACTACGGGACCACCCTCCCGTCGCGCGTGGAGCTCCGGCCCGAGGGCGGCGGCCGCTTCTTCGTCGACGCCTTCCGCTGGGAGGAGCCGGACCTGCGAGTGCGGTTCGTGTCCGAGGGCGGCCGTGTGACTGAGATGGTGATCGAAGACCCGGCGGGACCGGTCCACGCACCACGGATCGGCGCGGCGCCGGAGGGATGATCTGGCGCTCACGCCGCGAAAGATATCGCGTTATCATAATCATCGGATCTCCGCGCGATGGTTCATTCACCCCGGGAGGCGACATGAAGAAGCTGAGCCTGAAGATCGATTCGCTGGAAGTGGAGACGTTCGAGCCGGAGTGCCGAGCGAATGACAACCGGGGAACCGTCGAAGCGTACAGCGGAGACCCCATCAACTGCGCCACCTACGACCCGCGCGATTACCGATGCTACTTCTCGGCCGACTTGGGAGGAAGAGACTGCACGCCGGTGTGCTACACGGCCGACCCTTTGGAGTGCGGTGGGTGATCTTTTCGGTCAGTGCCGCACAGGCACGGATCGAAGGCGGACGAAGACCCGACCTGCGCGGGAAGAGGTTTCGGCGAAGTACGATGCGCAGCAGGTAGAAAAAGAGCGGGCTCAGGGTCCGACGCCCTGAGCCCGCTCATCGAGAACCGATGCTGGTAGTCGGGGCGCGTACAAGCGCAGCTTTTCATAGGCGATCGATTCCATCGCCATCCGGAGTTCCAGCGCCGCGTAGGGCAGCTTACTATCATCACCAGATTTGAGAATCGCAGCCGCGCGAGCTGCGTGAGCACTCTTGTCCATACGTCGGCTTTAAAAGGATTTCGGCTACACGTGACCCCTCAAATCTACGGATTTAAGGGTAATTCTCCGAGCCTCAAAACGCCGCCTCCACCCCAATCGTCGGGAGGACGGGGAACATGCTGACGCCGGACCTCGTCGCTGGCGTCAGGTCGAAGTTGTAGAAGTAGAAGAGCACGTTCTTGCGATTCGTGGCGTTCAGCACCTGCAGGTACGGGGTGAGCGTGCCCCAGCGGTGCGTGTACGTGCGGCGGAAGGTCAGGTCCAGTCGCGAATACGCGGGGTAGCGCTGCGCGTTGCGGTCGCCCAGCACGATGTAGGTGGGGATCTCGGGGTCGTCACCGACGGGGCGGGGGACGCGGTAGCCGCCCGCCACCGGGTCCGTCTCGAACCCCACGTACGCCGCCACCGGCCGCGAGTACGGCACCCCCGTCCCGAAGTTCAGCCGCACCCCCGCCTCGATCTTCCCCGGCAGCAGGTACTCGCCTACCACGTCCAGGTCCACGCGCCGGTCGAACACGGGCGGAAACGTGATCGTCCCCGGCACCCCGTCGATGTCCAGCCGCAGCGGGTCGGGGAAGGTGCGGCGCGCTTTCAGCAGCGACAGCGTCATCCACCCGGTGAGCCGCCCCTGCGTGCGGCGGACCAGGAAATCCGCGCCGTACGAGTATCCCCGCCCTGTCAGCAGGTCGTCGGCGGCGTCGTTCGGGTCGTCGGCCGCGTTCAGGTCCGTCACCCCGAGGTAGCGGCGGTAGTACGCCTCGGCCGACGCGTACCAGCGCTCGCCCCAGTACTTCTCCACCCCCAGCTGCGCCTGGTCGCTGACGACGGCGGGGACGTTCTCGTCGCTCGTCACCCAGTAGTCGTTGCTGACGGGGAGCTGCTCGTCGCGCAGGGAGTGGACGAACTGCACATAGCGGCCGACCGCCAGCTTCACCGCGCCGTCGCGCTCCGCGCCGAAGAAGCGCTTCACCGCGAAGCGCGGCGACGCGTACGCGCGCGTGCTCTCTCCCGCGCGCCAGACGTCGGCGCGGATGCCGGGCTCCACGATCCACGCGCCGGGCTGCCAGCGGAGCTGCGCGAAGGCGCCCGTCATCACCCCGCTGGCGTTGCCTTCGAAGAAAGTGGTGCCGCCCGCCTCGCCCACGTTGTGGTACCCCATCCGCGTCACCTCGCCGCCGGCCTTCAGGGTGAGACGGGGCCCGAGCGGGCGCGCGGCGTCGGCCCGCCCGGTGAGCTGGGTGATGCGCGACGAGAAGCGCGTGTCGGGGAAGTCGGCGAACCCCAGCGCCTCGCCGTAGTGGGTGATGCCGAGCGAGGCGGTGGCCGTCCACGCGCCCAGCGGCTGCTCCAGCCGCGCGCCGGCGACGGCGTTCCCCCAGTTCCAGCGGATGCGCAGCACGCTCTCCTGGTCCTGGTTGTCGCCGGGCGGATCGAACTCGCTGAGGTCGAGCACGTCCTCGCCGGTGTAGGCCACGAAGCGGAGACGCCCGCCCCCGCGCGTCCCCAGCGTCGCCGAGCCCTGGAGATCGGTGAGGTGATAGGGGAAGTCGACCGCGGGCCGCAGCAGCACGTCGAAGTACGAGCGCCGCGCGGAGACCAGCCATCCCCCGCCGTCGCCGCCCAGGAGGCGCCGTACGCCGCCGGGGAGGTTGCCGTGCAGGGCGATGCGGCTGGCCAGCAGCGACACTCCCATCTCTACCCCGAACCCGTCGGCGCCGCCGCCGGGCTTCGTCTCGATGTTGAGGACGGAGGAGACGCGCCCGCCGTACTCCGCGCCGAAGCCGCCGGCGAGGAGCTCGGCGCGGGCGATCGCGTCGGAGTTGAAGACGGAGAAGAGGCCGCCCAGGTGGAAGGGGTTGAAGATGGGGAAGCCGTCGAGGAGGACGAGGTTCTGGTCGGCCGAGCCGCCGCGCACGTTGAAGGCGCTGGAGAAGTCGGAGGTGTTGACGACGCCGGGGAGCACCTCGACGGCGCGCATCACGTCGGCCTCGCCCAGGCCGGGGAGGAGCTTGATGTCCTGCCCGGTGATGACCCGCGTGGTGACGCCGGCCTCGTTCTCGAAGCGCGAGCGCTCGCGCTGGGCGTCGCCGCGCGCGACGGCCTCGACGGGCGCGAGGGGGACGTCCGTCTCGGTGAGACGGAGCTCCACGCGCGCCTCGGCGCCGGCGGCCACCTCCACCGCCAGCTCCGCCGCCGCGAAGCCGACCCGCGCGGCGCGGACGGTGTAGCGTCCCGGCGCCACCCGCGCGATCCGCCACGACCCGTCCTCGCCCGAGCGCGCGCGCCGCTCCCCGCCCGCCGCCGCGCGCGCGGTGACCACCGCATCCGCCACCGGCGCCCCCGCCGCGGAAACGACGCGCCCCGCCAGCGACCCCGTCTCCTGCGCGCGCAGCATCGCCGGCGCGCAGAGCAGGGCGCAGGAGAGCAGGAGCCATCCACGGGTGAGCGGAATCATCGGCATCTGCGGGATCGCAGGTATCGAGGGGGCGGTTGAAACCGCAGCAACAACCACACGAAGTCCGCCTTCGCGGACTGCAGGCTTCGGCTCGGAACGAAGCTTCGGCGCGCGCGACGCGCTTTCGTCGGGCCGCACCATCAGTCTACAACCTCGCGGGAGAGAACGCGCCGGTCATCCGAATCATGCCGCCGGACCGGCGATGCTCGTCGCGTGCGCAAGCACCGCGTCCACACCACAGATAGTAGTCCGCGAAGGCGGACTTCGTGTAGTTGTTGCAGCGAATTCATTCGCCCTCCCACCCCTGGCCGCCACGGAAGCTCGCATCAGACAACACCCCGCATCTCCATCACCCCCATCAGAACTCGGCACTCAGCACTACTGGGCACTTGGCACTTGGCACTGGGCACTGGGCACTGGGCACTTCCCGATCTTGACTCCCGCCCCGCCCGCCGAGAGCTTTCCCCTCCCGATCGCCGCAAACGTGAGAGCACGCGTCCATGAGGGCCGACACCTTCGCCAGGCTGATCACCCTCGAGACGCTGATCGACGCCGAGGTGGGGTTCTGGCTGGAGCACCGCCCCGCGTCGATGGATCGCTACCGCGAGGCGCTGGTCGCGCGCGTCAGCGACCTGCTGGACGAGATCGACCGGCTGGACGAGGTGGCGGCGGCGCGCATCTACGACGCGCTGGTCGACTTCCTGGCCGAGCTGCCGGACGACGAAGACGGCGTGGTGGAGGCGTCGATCCGCTTCAAGCGCGCGGTGGACCGGCTGATCGACCGGGCGATGGAGCCGCGCGACCTGGACGACGCCACCACCTGGGCCGTGGTGCTCGACGACATCCTCGACGAGCTGGCGCGCGAGTATCCCCGCGCGATGCGCGCCGGCGGCGCCGAGGGTGACCCGCGCGCCTGCCTCCGCGCCCGGGCCCTCGCCCGCGCCGCCCGCGACGCCGGCGAGCGGATGGTGACCGCGCGCCGCAGCGACGCGCGCACCATGCTGCGCGACGACCTGGACCGGCTGTACCTGGCGGTGGAGCACCGCGCCCTTGCGCCGGCCGACGTGGAGGCGCTGATCCGCGCGCCGCAGCGCATCGCCCGGCGCGCGCGCCCCAGCACGCTGCGCACCATGGGCGCCTACGTGATGGGTCAGCTGATGAGCCGCCGCCCCAAACGCCCGCGCCTCCCGTGAGCGGGCGCACTCGACCGAACGCACTGGCGCACTCACGCACCTGCGCACCCGTTAC